>JAITEJ010000066.1 GCA_031282095.1 Clostridiales bacterium | reverse complement strand
TGGTTAACTCGTGAACTCCGGAGGCGTTTTTATCCATGCCGGTTTGCCTGCCGTCCTCGTTTAAGCCTTTTGTATTCTTGACATCTATATTATTGAACGCGCCGTTGTTGAAAGTGTTTGAGGTATTGCTTTCGCTGAACGTAACGGTGACCGACTTGGCGTAGGTACCTGTGCTTATTCCGTCGTAATCGGATGCGGTGATTTTTTCCAAACTGGGATAGGCAAAGAAAGCCACGCCGTCTGAAAGAGTATCGGGTTTGCCTCTGCTGCCGCTTCCCGACGCCAACACGATATACGCGTCCGCATCCTTAATTGAATCGGATTGAATTTTAAAGACAAGCTCAATCCAGTCATTGGTGCGCACGTTTGAATATTCGGTCGTTTCGTCGCCGCTTTTCGTGGTGTTGTTTATCAATGTGAAGCTAGACAGTAATGAATCCTTCGTCCTGTCGTCGGGATAGTCCTTGTTCTTTTGATAGAGATAAGCGCCCACGCCGGCGGTGGTCTTGATGCCGACCGTTTTGACCCACACGGACAATCTGTAATATCCGTTGCGCACAAACTTGAAGTCACTGCTCTGATATTTATACTGTCCGTCCTTGCCGCGATTGTCTATCATCAGCACTTTAAACACGGACTCCGCCCCGCCGCCGTAGGTATCGATATATTCATAAGGCGTTTTAGGGTTTTTGTCCGTATAAGACCACACCTCGTCCGAAAGATATTCGCCGCCGGCGTCCGCGGTGTCCGCGACTCCGCTTACAGTCTTTGTGATATCCACGCCGTCAAGGGTAGTTCCGTCGTTCACGCCGTCTTTATCGTTATCGTCGGACAAAACGGTCCACGCGTCCGGCTTTGGCAGCAAGCCCGTATCCGTGTTATGCGCGAAAGATCCGTTTTCAATAAGCGTATTGCCGTCGGAGTAAAGCTCCGCTATCTTATTTTGTTTTTCGTTTACGCTTGCGGTGAACGCGGCGTCGCGTTCATCCTCAAAAGCCGTTATGTCGTTATATTCCTTAAGACCGACGTTATCCACAAAAACCCAACCCGAAGTGAAAGTGCCGCCGGAGGTGTAAGTTTCAAAGTATTCGCGTTCCGGAAGTTTAGTAGTTGAATTGACGGAGCTCTTCCACATCCAATTGAGATAGTTCTCGGTGTTCCCGTCGTACGCGTATTTAAAGAGACCCTCTCTCTCTTCCTCGGGTTTAGCTAAATCTTTAAGTTCGTCTTCGTTAGGGGCGGCGATAAGCTCGTTATCGGCTTTACCGCCGGTGCCAAGCCATATTTCCAAAGTGTAGGTCATGCTGCGGTGCTGATTGCCGGAAATCCAGAAAGTATACTGTTCCCAACCGTCGGTGTCGTTTTCGCCCACTTCGCCTAAATTACGCGTTTCGGAAATACCCTCAATTTTGATATCCTCTCTGCCGCCTTTCAATATAATTGATACGCCCGCGCCGTAGATGCGTTTGGTATAAACCCAAACGGACACCGCGTACCACTTGCCGCGTTCGATGGTGATGGAATTGTTGGAATAAACCGCCCTTGCGGACATACGCGCCTGATACAGCATATATATGTTATCGCCGTAAGTACTGGGGTTGGGCATTTCCTCCGAAAGGTATACGGTCCCCGCCTCCTTGCTTACGCGGTTATATTCGTTCTTTTCCTCATCCAATTCGTAATCATAGTAAGAATTGCCGTAATTTTTGCGATTATCAGACCATTTCGTAAGATCTAAAACGCCGTATTTAGAGGAAATTCCGCTGTCCGAAGGGGCTTTGTCGTCGCTGTTGCTGTCGTCGCCGCCCAATTTGCCTGTCCAGAGAGATGGATAACCGGCGGTAGACGTGGTGCTTCCAAAATTGAAATCGCCGTTGTTGTTGCCGCGAAGCGTAGCGGTGCGCAAGGGCGCGTCGTCGTTGTCGCCGGTCTGACCCGTCAGCTCTTTCTCCTGGAACTCCGAGATACCGACGGTTTCATCGACAGTTATGTTGTCGAAGAACGCGTATCCCGCGGTCAGTCCGTCGGACGATTCCGACGTACCCGTGCCGAGAGCGAATTGCAATGTTATGGAGGTCGCGCTGCCGACGTTGCCCGCCACATACATGGTGTACGTCTTCCACGCGCCTTTAGTGTCTATCTGTTTAAATTCGATATAGGTCGAAGAGGAAATATAGATACGGGCGCCGTATTTACGCGCCGACTCTTCCAAAGTTGCGTTGCCGCGGAGATTAACCGTCAGCACGTCCACGGTTATTTTGTACACCGCGCCGGCGGTAACCTGAAACGACGTGGAGTTGTAAGCGTATGACGACGGTTCCGAGTTGTAGATCATAAGCATGTTCTTATCCTCGGGGGCACCGTTAAGTGACGGCTTTTCCAAACCGCCCCATTTGGACTTGTTGGCGTCATAAACGGCGTCCTCTGCGCTGACGATTCCCGCCACTATACCGCCGGTCGAATACTGCGGAAGAAGGGAGGAAGATTGATCCACGCCCGTCCAACTCGTCGGAACATACGGATAACTGCCCGCATCGCTAGTAGTGCGCGAAAAGTCGGAGTTCTTTATGCGGAGCGTGTCCGTCGTTTCCTCGGCAGGACTTTCCTCGACGGGCACGACATCCTCGCCGGGATTGCACGCCGCCAACAACATTACGGACGACACCAACAGAAGCGTCAATAGCGCTAACAATATAAACTTACGGTTTTTCTTAAGATTCATAGCTTTTCCTACTTTATTATACGGCGCGTAAACAACGCCGCCGTGTATATGTTATCGGACGGTTCACCTGCGCGCCGCGCTTTTTGCGGCAAGGTGACGCCGTATCTTTACATATCAAACGAACGCGCGCCTATTAATATATTCCGCTTATGCCCGTTTTTATTTGTTTGTCTTAATTAAATAACAGCGGTCTGACTGCGGAGACGATAAATATTATAAATCATTCCATGATATTTAGCAAATAATTTATCACAATTTTATAAATACTATCTAACAAATTACATAAAAAATGCTCGGAAAATATTTTTTCGCGATATATAATGCGCGAGTTTGGCGCCGAATAAACGACCGCCGTTTTTCGGAGGAAAGCACTCCGCAAATTTGAAGGAATTTTCTGTCGTAAAGCCGCATCGCATCTTCACGCTGTCGCTGCGGAAAGGAATTCAAAGTGTCGGGCGACACAAATCCGTGCAACTGTGCGCGGACGACAAACAAAGTGCGTTCATCAGATGCGTATATGCGGTAAATTCGGAATGATGTCCGTTCCGTAAAACTTTCCGCCAAGCGAGTTTCGCAGACGCATATGCGGTAACTTCACTATTGTCCAGGACACACGCGCGGAACAAGCGGGACGACGTTATGGACATCGCGGAGGGGCTTATCGAACTATTATCTCGGACGCACGCGCGGAACAATCGGGTTCCGCCGCCGAGTATGCGGTAACCGTATCGACGATAACCGAGACCGATTTACCTGCGTCATATTCCGTAAGTTTTACATATGTCTGACGTTATCATAAAAAATTCTAAATATGCGGAGCCGTCCGTCAAAAAACGCCGCCTTACAGCCGTGCTGATGGCTGCCGCAGGGCTTGCCGTCGGACTTGTAAACGGCTATTTCGGCGCGGGAGGCGGTATGCTGTTGGTTCCCGCCCTCACTCTCATAGGCAAGCTAGATGAAAAAAAAGCTCACGCCACTGCGATCGCAATAATTCTGCCGCTGTCCCTGATAAGCGGGCTGATTTATATAGGCTCCGGCGGATTAAACGGCGCGCCCTCGCTTCCGGTGATAACAGGCGCAGTCATCGGCGGAATCGGCGGCGCGATTGCTCTCAACAAATTTAATAACCGCGCTCTTGCCGCCGTTTTTTATATCGTAATGATTGCCGCCGGAGTCAAAACCGTCATGGGATAGACGGATTACGCAGCCAATCGGATTTGGCGCTCATGGGCATATTGGGGAGAGACATAAAGGACACTTTCGACGTGCCTCTGACAATCGGATTTGGCGCCCATGGGCATATTGGGAGTAAAAACCGTCACGGGACGGA
>JAITEJ010000025.1 GCA_031282095.1 Clostridiales bacterium | reverse complement strand
TCGCATAGGGGCGCGAGTTTTTTTCGCCCACATCGGACGCCAGCAGCAAAGTACCCAATGAAAAACTGACGGAGCCGTCGGGATTATCGGATACGGTGAGCGGCACGGAGAACGCCAACTCCAACTCATCCGCGGGTTTCGGGCGTAGCTTAACCTCCAAAATACCCTTTTCGCCCTCGACAACAATTTCGCCGCCCGAATAGATTTTCAGGTATGTTCCCGTCGGCACCCGGAAATAGAGTTTTATTACGGACGAACCCGTCATCGCGTCAAAAGTGAATTTAACGCTGTTTTTGAATGGATAATCTGTAGTTTCGGTTATTTTATATTTTATGCTCCCCAATTCGGCGTTTATTCGGCAGGGCGCATACATGGGGAATGCCAAGGCGTTTTTAGCGGTATAGCAAAGACGTTCGGTAAATGCTGCGGCAACGGAAACGGCGGCGGGCGCGCCGTCGGTAAGTTCGGTTTTGCGGAAAGCGTTGCCTTGCCCGAAATAAAATCCGCCCGCATTTTTGCCTATTGATATTTGATTCGGCTGCTGATAGGACTGAAACAGAGAAAAACCGTCCGCAAAAGCCGCCGCTATCGCATTGAACACCAAGGTCTCTATTCTGTCGCATTGCCTGAGCTGTCCGCACGCGTCGAAAGCGGCGGCAAAGGCTTCCGTCCATTTAGCGGCGGACTCCGCGCTCAGACCCGCGACCGCCGTGTTGCCTGCGAACGCCGGATCTGATGAAGGTATGCCGAGCGCGTTTCCGTGTCTTTCGTTCAGTTTTTCAAGTACGTTGTCCAAAAGCTTGCACACCGACTTATTCTTTATTTCGCTGTCGGAAAAAAGATACCGTAAACCGTCGGCAATGCCGGCGCCGCCGTACAAAAGAAAATCCTCATAGACGGCTTCAAATTTGTCCAAATCTTTCAGTTTGCTTTCCTTCATGGAAAGCTCCGCGTGTTTTTGAACTCTGAGTTTTTCTTTCGCCGCGTTAAACTTTTTCACGGAGCGGTTATATTTTCCCGCGGGCATTACATCCGGCAAAGGTTTGCGCCGTTCCAAACTGCCGAACAGCGTTTCAAAGTCAAAGGAGGCTCCTTCAAGTTTTTCCGTCAGCTCCGTCAAAAACGGTTCGGGAAACGCCTCTGCGACCGCGCGGATTGCCGGTATCATCTCCGCGACGTTTAACCGCGCGCCGAATCTCAAAGGTACTGAATCGAATTCGTTGTAGACAAACTTAAAGAAATCGCGTAAAAATTTTAAATCATTTTTATCGCGGCTTATTTCAAAGTGTTTGAGGGCGGCGCGGACTGCGTAGACGCGGGGATACCACTCGCGGTGCGCCTTGACGCCGAAATCGCCTTGCCGTGTTTGCGCGGACACCATCTCTGAGAATATTCCGTCCGCAAGCTTTTTAAGCTCCGCGTCTTCTGTGACCGCCGCTACCGTTTCCGCGGCATACAAAAACAACGGCGTTAAATCCCACGCGTCGCCGGCGCCGCCCGTCCATGCCGATTCCCGTACGTCCGCGTAAGCCGACTTCAGCCGGTCCGCCGCCGCCTTAAGCCAACTTTTAAGCCAGCCGTCCGCCTTTATGCTTCCGCACGGCAATTTAATCATATTTTCAAATGCTTTCATGAACATTATTATAATGTGCTTTCACGATAAAAGCAACCGGAAAAGGATAGTTATCCCCATATCGGGACAGCCGCTGAAAGCCGTTTTTAAACCCTGTATCTTGATTTTATGCCGCCGATCCTTTTTGTTATCAATTCGGATTTTGATTTTTATGCCGCCGATCACTTTTTGTTATCAATTCATATGCGGATAAGTCCTTTATTAAAACGAAAAACGGCGCGTTTCGGTTATCCGTAACGCGCCGTTTTAAATTCTGTACCCGCCATGCCGTCGAAAACCAATTTTTAAACCTGTACAGACAGGTTGGGTTTTAATGCTGCCGATCGTTTCTGCCCTCCGCTGTTTAAATACGGATCTTATCCGTTGCGGCCCGGCATCGTCCGATTTTGTGCGGACGCGCATTCCCTTATTAAATGTTGTGGTTCCAAATTGCGGCTTTCTAACGCACACGGCAGGCGTGACAAGCGTTGATTTTCATGCTGACGTTATCATCAATATTATTATACCCAAAAAACAACCGATAATCAATAGGCGGACAAAAAAACATATGAGAAAATTTGGAGAGGAACCGACCTTCGCGTCACTTCCTGAATTTTTCTAAGAACTTGAAGCCCTTTTTTCTTGCGTAGCGTTCAATGACAGCGGTGAGTACGCCGTACGCCGCCGCTGAAAACACCGTAACCGGAATAAGCAGAGTCAGCATATTGGGAGTAAAGTCGTCCAGAGGCGCAAGTTTAATGTCGACGGCGCTTATTATTTCGTGCAAGAAAGGTATGGGATTGACGGTCAAAATCCACCAGCATACGAAGAAGGCGGAGAAAAGCACCGCGAACATGATCATGCGCAAGAGGTTGAAAGGCAGACAGACGCGCAACAGCACGGCGAAAGAAATCATAGCCATTATTACGAGGGACACCGAGGACGCCTCGCTTACGGAGAGATTCATACCTCCGCGCGCCAGCTGAACGATTGCTATGGATATGACCACCGCCAGAGCTCCCGGAAGCGACCGCGCGGCGGTTTCATCGGTAAAACGTCCCGTTATGCGGTCTCCGTTGGGCCAAAACGCCAACAGAAACGACGGAACGCCGATCGTAAATCCACCTAAAAACGTCATGTGTACGGGCTCATAGGGATATTCCCCAACCCACGGAATAACGAATAGCATGGCAAGCAACAGCGAATAAGCGGTTTTTGTAAGATAAAGGCACGCCATTCTCTGAAGGTTGTTGACGTTCTGACGACCCTCTTTAACGATTTTCGGCATGGAAGCGAAGTTGGAATCCAGCAACACCAATTGCGACACCGTACGCGCGGCGTCGCTGCCCGCCGCCATCGCCACGCTGCAGTCGGCCTCTTTCAGCGCGAGTACGTCGTTTACGCCGTCGCCCGTCATCGCCACGGTATGCCCCGCCGCCTTTAGCGCCTTTATGAGAGCCAGTTTCTGTTCCGGCGTGACGCGCCCGAAAACAGTAT
>JAITEJ010000015.1 GCA_031282095.1 Clostridiales bacterium | reverse complement strand
CTGAGGATACGGCTTTGCTGACGCTGTCAGCGCAATTGCCGTGGCGTCCGACGCCCGCTTTATATCGATATGCGTCGCCGGTGCGCGACGATTTATCCCCGGACGCGCCGTTTTGTGTTTTGTTTGAGCCGCTTGATACATTGTATTCGCCGGATTTATGCCGGTTTGCGTCGTCGGTGCGCGACGATTTATCCTCGGACGCGCCGTTTTGCTCCTTATCAGAGTCTTCCGGTTTTTTACCACAGTCCGGGCAGCGGCGATTTTTACCGCATTCCGGCGCGCGCGGTTGTTTGGGCGGACGTCCGCTTTCATCGGAACCCGACGCATTCCCGCCGTCGTTCGCGGCATTGTTGACGCTGTATTCGGACGCGCGGTAATATTTACCGTCGCCGGCTTTTCCGTAATACGATACGGAAAAGCTACCTTCGGAGCGGTGTTCCGCTTTCAGCACAGTGGCGGAGCCGGAGCCGGTTTTTGCGAAAGACATATAGTCATCGTTTCCCGTATCGTCTCTGTTTCCTTCTCCGTCTAAATATTCCGAACTGCCGGTTATATCGGTTCGGTAATCGGTTTCGGTTTCCAAACTTTTAAAGTTATTTAAAGCGGCGGTTAAAATTCCCCTGGTTTGAGAATCGTTCAACGTCGAGATTTTTTCCGCGCCGCAGGCGGAAAATCCGGTCGCGAGCAATATTGCCGTGAAAACGGCGGCGGTCATTTTTAAAGACTCCCTTTTGTTTTTCATATTAATCTTATCCTCTTATGCCCTTTATCGTTGCGAAAGAAAAATATCGGGTGTTCAAAACGGAGCTATTTTTGCTTTCGTGATAATATTATCCTCAAAAATTTTCCGACTATGTATGAAAAGATGTTTTCCTTTACCATGAAGGCAGATACCGTGTTTTTCGGAGTTTTCACGCAGTAAACCAAATTGTCAATTAACTTAGAGCATTCCCTTTACTTT
This sequence comes from Clostridiales bacterium, assembly GCA_031282095.1. Next base: position 3,946 of record JAITEJ010000015.1, on the reverse strand, counting down.
TAGGATAAAATTTGCTATTATTTATATGTAAAACATTTTAGGGAAAACTGATATGAAATTCAGCAAATTAGTTATTGAAACATCAAAACACGCTCCGGCGGATATACGCATAATCAGTCACGCGTTGCTCGTCCGCGCCGGTTATATCAAACAAGTGGCGAACGGCATTTACTCGCTTGCGGCTCCGGCGCAAAAAATGGCGTTAAACATAGAAAATATCATCCGCGACGAGATGAACAAGGCGGACGGACAGGAGGTCAAATTCCCCGTGGCTATGCCGCGCGAGCTTTGGGAACTTTCGGGACGGTATCAGAGCATCGGTTCGGAAATGATCAGGTTTAAGGATCGGGCGGACCGCGATATGGTTCTAGGCATGACGCACGAGGAGGCGGCGGTTCATTTCGCGATGAACACCGTAAACAGCTACGCGCGTCTGCCGTTTATGATCTATCAGATACAGACGAAATTCCGCGACGAGCCGCGCCCGAGAGGAGGGCTTATCCGCGTACGGGAATTTACCATGAAGGACGCGTATTCCTTTCATTTCACTCAAGAGGACTTGAACGAATATTACTACCGGCAGCACCGCGCCTATGAAAACATATTTCGCCGCATAGGCATGAAAGGGTTCATCTCCGTCAAGTCCGACACCGGCATGATGGGCGGAAGCGTCGCGCACGAATTTATGCTCATAACCCCCGACGGAGAGGACGAACTCGTGTTATGCGGTTCGTGCGGGTACAAATCGAACATGGAAATTGCGGAGGCGGAAAAGGAATCATTCGTCGACGACAAAAATCAAAAGCCGAAGGAAGTGTTCACGGGCGACGCCAAAACCATAGCCGAGGTATCCGCTCTTTTAGGCGTTCCCGCGACAAGCACGGTGAAAGCCGTTGTTTACGCCGTAAAAGGCGACGTTAAACCAGTTGTTGTGTTTATACGCGGCGACTTAGAAATAAACGAGGCGAAACTGCGGGCGGTGCTGAAGAAAAACGTATTTCCGTACGAATCCGACGGAAACGAGGATTTCTCATACGGGAACATAGGTCCCGCGGGGCTTGCCGCCGTCGGCGCGACGCTTTTCGACGAATCGCTGAACGGACGTGAAAATATGGTGACCGGCGCCAATAAAGCCGGATACCACATAGCCGGCGTAAGCATAAAACGCGACGTAAACCCCGCCGCATTCTGCGACGTGGCTAAGGTCAAAGCCGGTCAGAAATGCAAATGCTGCGGCGGCGAACTGAAAATCGTCAACGGCATAGAAATAGGGAACATCTTTCAACTCGGCACAAAATATACGAAGTCCATGGGAATGACCGTTCTCAACGAAAAGGGAGAATCCGTTTATCCGATAATGGGTTGTTACGGCATAGGCGTAGGGCGCGCGATCGCATCGGTTCTTCAGGAAAGTTATGATAAGGACGGCATGATTCTCCCGGTTACCGTCGCGCCGTGGAAAGTTCATCTGTGTCCGCTCCGTTTGGACGACGAAAACGTCAGAGCGAAAGCCTTTGACGTTTATGACGCGCTGAACGCCGACGGAATAGAAACTTTGATTGACGACAGAAACGCAAGCCCCGGTTTCAAATTCGCGGACGCGGATCTCATGGGTATGCCGGTGCGCGTTGTAATAAGCCCGAAATCGTTATCAAACGGCGGCGCGGAAATTAAAATCCGCGAGTCTGGCGAAGTCACGTTCGTTCCGTTTGATAATCTGATCACAAAAATCAAGGAGATTCTTGCGAAGCTTTACGCGGAACTGGAATAAAGACGAGGTGCGCCGGTGCGCGTACGCGATAATAAGCGTTGCCGTCTAAAAGACGAGGTATGCCGGTGCGCGCACGCGATAATAAGCGTTGCCGTCCGGAAAACGAAGTATACTGGTGCGCGCGGCAATAAGCCTGAAAGCGATATCAAACGGCGGCGCGAAAATTAAAATCCGCAAGTCGGGCGAAGCCACGTTCGTTCCGTTCGATAATCTGCCCGTAAAAACCAATGGAATTCTTGCAGAGTTTTATGCGGAATCGATATAAACACCAAAATATCCGCGGCGGTTTTACCTGCGGCGGACGGCGGTCTAAATAAATTTAACTAAAACTATGCGTTAAGCAAAAAGGAGTTTTTATGACGGAAAGTAAAAAAACACGTTGGTATAAGGATGCCGTTATATATCAGATTTATCCGCGCAGCTTTGTAGATTCCGACGGCGACGGCATAGGCGATATACGAGGCATAATCTCCAAACTTGACTACATAAAGGACTTGGGGGCGACCGCCGTTTGGCTTTCGCCGTGCTATAAGTCGCCTAACGACGACAACGGATATGACATTTCGGATTACCGCGATATTATGGACGAGTTCGGCACGTTGGACGACTGGAAGGAAATGCTGGCGGGGCTTCACGAACGCGGAATAAAGCTTCTCATGGATTTGGTTGTTAATCACACGTCCGACGAGCACGAATGGTTTAAACAGTCGCGCTCTTCCGTCGACAACCCCTACCGCGATTATTATTTTTGGCGCAAGGGACGCGGCAAGGACGGCAAAAAACCGCCGAATAACTGGACGTCGCGCTTCGGCGGCTCGGCGTGGGAATACGACGCGGCTACCGGCGAATGGTATTTGCACCTGTTCACAAAAAAGCAGCCCGATTTGAACTGGGATAATCCCAAAGTCCGCAAGGAAGTGCATGATCTCGTAGCCTACTGGTTGGATTTGGGAGTCGACGGCTTCCGCTGCGACGTTATAACCTACATTTCCAAGGTCGCCGGACTTCCGAACGGCAGATTTAACCCGATTATCTGCGGCGACGAGATGTTCACCCACGGTCCGCACATACACGAGTATCTGAGCGCGCTTAACACGGAGGTGATTTCCCGCTACGACGCCATGACGGTCGGAGAGGCGGCGGGCGTAACCATAGAACAGGGACTGCTGTACACCGCCGAAAGCCGCGGGGAACTGGATATGGTATTTGAATTTGAACATATACTGAGCGAAGCCTATTTCTCGATATTCCCCAAAAAATTCAATCTCAAACAATACAAAGCCATCATGTCTAAGTGGCAGGACGGTATGCGCGGCAAAGGATGGAACAGCCTTTATTTGGAAAACCACGATCAGCCCCGCGCGTTGGGACGCTGCACCGGAAACTACGGCGGCAACCGCAAGGAAGCGTCTAAAATGCTCGCCGTCGCTCTTAATATGCTGCAAGGTACGCCTTATATTTATCAAGGACAGGAGATAGGCATGACAAACTGCGATTTCGCGCCCGACGAATATCAAGACGTCATGGTCAAAACCATATTCGGCATAGTCAAAAAGTATGTTCCCTTCTTAAAACCGATAGCGCTGAAAATCATGAAAGAGAAAGCGCGCGACAACGCCCGAACCCCCATGCAATGGGACGCTTCCGAGAACGCCGGCTTTACGACCGGCGCGCCGTGGCTTAAGATCAACCCTAACCACACCGAAATCAACGTCGCGGAGGCGGAAAAAGATCCCGATTCGATCCTAAACTTTTACAAGAAGTTAAATCGCTTCCGTGTCGGCAACGAGATTGTTAAGCTCGGTTCATACCGACAATTCGACAGAAAGAACAAGAACGTATATTGCTATGAGCGCGTTTTGGACGGCAAAAAGCTTCTCGTCGTCTGCAACTTCAAAAACGCGGAAATCCCGTTCGCCCCTCCCGAATGTTGCGCGGGGCTTCCGTCGTCCGTCGTATTGCATAATTACCCCGACGCCCGTTCTCTGACCCCGTTTACCCTCAAACCCTATGAGGCCGTCGTGTTTGAGGTCGAGTTGCGGAATTCCGGCTTTTGATTGAAGCGGCGGCGTATACGGTTTTTTTGAGAACTGCTTTGAACGTTATTTCCAAAGTTTCAAAGGGAACGGAAATAAGGACCGCCGTCAAACGGTTTATACACGCAGGCGATACAGC
>JAITEJ010000143.1 GCA_031282095.1 Clostridiales bacterium | reverse complement strand
TTTTTTAGGTTTAAGGCGGTGAAGCGGTCGAACAATGGCGTTTTAACGCTTTTGTCCCGGGAGTACACGGAGTACACGGGGTAAACGGTCAATCCCATAAGGGTAAGGAGGATTTTATGAGAAAAAAGCTTTTTGCCGCTTCAGCGGCAATCGTGTTGCTTGTCGCGGTGTTTGCGTTCGCGGCTTGTAACGGCAAGGATCAGGGCAATGACAGGATTGACCTGATCCCTAAACTCGAATTGTTATATGAAACCGACAAGGATATGCTGAATACGTATTCTCTAATCGCGGTGAATCCGAACGCTACCTTTAAAACGGAAGCAGGAGTTACAGTTACATCTGCACCGAAAATTAACTCGGAAGGCGCCGACGCGTTCATTCTTTGGATGACCTCCGAGGAGGGGTTAAACGCCGTAAAGGATTTCGGAAAAGCCGATTACGGCGAGGCGCTGTTTTATGTAGAGGAGGATTTCTCACCGTCCGTCGCGGCTATACCTCAGGCGACCGAGGCGACAAAAGACATAACCCTCTCCACGACTACCTCCGTTAATGACTCGGGATTGTTAGAGGGCTATTTGAAACCGCTTTTCGAGAACAAATATGGATATAATTTAAGAATTTTGTCACAAGGTACCGGCGCTGCTATCACGACGGCGCGCCAGGGCGATGCCGATCTGCTGCTTGTTCATTCAAAGGCGCAGGAGGAGGGATTTATAGGAGACGCGAACAATTACGCGCGTAAGGTCGAGGGCTTTGAATCGGAAAGGATTCATTTCATGTATAATTATTTTGTGCTCATAGGACCTAAAGCGGATCCCGCCGGCGTTAGGGAAGCCGCGTCCGTAAAGGAGGCTTTCGATAAAATCGCTACCGGAAAATTCGTTTTCGTTTCACGCGGAGATAACTCCGGAACGCATTCCGCCGAGATAAAGCTTTGGGATATCGTCGAATTGAAGTTTTTCAAAGACAACATTGCAACAACAACCGAATATCCCAATAAGGAAGCGACTAAAGGTTGGTATGTCAGCGCGGGCTTGGGTATGGGCAACTGTCTTATCATGGCGAACACTCTGAACGGTTATGTTTTAAGTGATAAGGCGACATATCTTGCGTATAAGAATTCCGTTCAGAAATAACGCATGTTATGGCAATCGATAATAAGAGCGTTTGAACTTATGGGGGAAAACGACCCCATTTTAAACGGTATAATCGCCACCACTATGGAAATGGCGTTCACAAGTTCCGCATTGGCACTCCTTATAGGGGTGCCTTTCGGAATTTTAATAGGAATTTCCAACTTCCCGGGCAAAAAAATCATAACCACCGTTCTGCACGCTTGCATGGCGCTTCCGTCCGTCGTGGTCGGCTTAACGATGTACATTCTTTTTTCCGGTACGGAAATTATCTATTCGGTGAAGCTTATGGTGCTTGCGCAAGTGGTGCTCATCGCGCCGGTCACGGCGGGTTTGGCGGAGGGCTACGTTTCAGGGTTGAGCCCGTGGCTGAACGAAACGGCTAAGGGTTTGCGTCTGAAAAAGCCTAAGGTGTTGCTGCTGGCGGTGAATGAAAGCAAATATCAGTTTATAGTGATCTATCTGATGGCGTTCGCGCGGTCGATTTCCGAGGTGGGCGCGGTGCAAATCGTGGGAGGCAATATTCTACACGAAACGCGCGTCATGACCACCGCGATAGCCCTCAACTACAATATGGGGCAGTTCCGCTACGCTGTCGCGTTGGGGATAATATTGCTGCTGATAGCGTTGGGGGTGAACGTCGTCGCGACGGTAATACAGCACAAGCTTAAGTAAACGGCGGTGGTATACGATATAAACTCATACGCTGTCGCGCCGGGGATAATATTGCTGCTGATAGCGTTGGGGGTGAACGTCGTCGCGACGGTAATACAGCACAAGCTTAAGTAAACGGGTAACGGCGGATATACGGGCGCTATGCCGTATTATCCGCGTCTTTGCTTCCGCATGACAACGGCGCATGCGTCCATCAGACATTTTTTGTAAAATCCCGCGTTGAATTTCGCGTCAAAGCCAATGATTACGATTGAGAAACTTAAAAAGAAGTACGGAGACAGAACCGTACTTGATATAGAAAGTCTGAACTTCGCGAACGGAAAAAGTTACGCGTTGGTCGGTGCCAACGGCTCAGGCAAGTCTACGTTACTGAAAATTTTGGCGGGGATTGAACGTCCGACCGACGGCGTCGTAAAATTTACGGCGGGCGTTAAAATCGCTTATATGCCTCAGCGCTCCGTTGGATTTAAAATCGGCACGGCGGCTAATTTAAGGCTTGTATGCGGCGATAAGGCGCGCATAGACGCGTCGCTTGAAAGCTTCGGCTTGACGGAGCTCAGGCGAAAAAACGCGTCTAAACTGTCCGGCGGCGAAACTCAGCGGCTAGCGTTGGCGCGCACGTTGCTTGTGCCGTTTAATTTGCTTTTGTTGGACGAGCCCACCGCGGCGATGGATATAAACAGCGCGGTTGCCGCGACGGAAGAGATAAGAAAAGCGGTTAAGAATGCCGGCGCGGCTTTTATATTTTCCACGCATTCGTTACCGCAAGCGAAGGAGCTTTCTGATTTTATCGTTTTTCTCGACGGCGGTAAGGTTGCGGAAACAATCCCGTCTGAAAGCCCTTTGTCGGAAGTCGCGGACGACGGCGCGAAAGCGTTTCTGAAATCCGTTTTGGGATAATTAATAACCGCCGCGATATAAATGCTGATTCCTAAAACGCCGCGATTTGCGTTGCCGGGATTGTTTTTTTACAGTTCTTATTTCAGAAACAGCCTTTTATTTTATAATTTCAATCCCGTCGCCCGGTTTTATGTTTCCGCCGACCAAAACTTTAGTGAAAATACCTTCCTTCGGCATAATACACGTCCCTATGGTTTTGGCTATTTCACAACCGTCCCCGGCGTGACATTTTTTTCCGATCTGCGTGACCTCTTGTAAGGTTTCGCCTATTTTTAAGCGCGTTCCCACAGGCAATTCATAGAGGATTATGCCTTGCGTGGTTATGTTTTCGGCAAATTTACCCTCGCAAAGCCCCGCCACGCCGTAATCGCGCATCTTATAGACGCTTTCTAAGCCCAACAGGCTTATTTGTCTTTTGCCGCCCTTTTCCGCGTGCGCGTCGCCTTCTATTCCGAAATCCTCAATCAGCGACACGGATTCCGACGGAGTTTTAATCATACCTTTTTTTGCGCTTACGTTTACGGCGATCACCCTTGCTTGCATAGTCATGTTTTTTGTCCTTTTCCCTTAAATCGAATTTTTATTTGTCGGCTTTTATATAATCGCTTAATGTACGTCCGTTTTTCGAAGGAGCGTAACCCGTCCTTTTGTCCTTTTATCAACAGTTGGATTTTTATTCGCCGGCATTTATGCGGCTATTCAATCTTTTGCCGGGTTTTCTTTCGGAAGCGTTGCATCCGTTTCGTTGCCCGTTTCCTTGCGACCGGGCTTTATTCGTCGGCTGTGCGGTCGTTCGATTTTCCGCTCGGCTATTTTAAATCGGCGTTGCATCCGTTTCGTTGCCCGTTTCCTTGCGACCGGGCTTTATTCGTCGGCTCTTACGTAATCGCCTGATTTTCCGCCCGTTTTTTCCAACAAGCGTATATTCGTCAGCTTCACGCCCTTGTCGGCGGACTTTACCATGTCGTATACGGTAAGCGCCGCGACGGATACGGCAGTCAACGCCTCCATTTCCACGCCGGTCACGTCGTCGGCGCAGGCTTCGGCGAAAACGGCAAGTTCACGCTCATTTAACAGTTTAAAATCTATTTTTATATAGTTTAACCTAATGTTATGACAAAGCGGTATCAAGTCCGAGGTTTTTTTAGCCGCGGCTATTCCGGCTATTTCGGCTATGGTATACACATCGCCTTTGGGTATGCCGCCGCCGGTGATCAGTTCTAAAACGGCGGGTTGCATTACGACGGAAGCGGCTGCGCGCGCCGTTCTGCGCGTCGCGGTTTTTTCTCCGACATCCACCATATTTGCGCCGCCGCCTTCACGTAAGTGGCTTAGTTCCATGATATTGCTCCTTTGTTTCACGCGTTATCTTTTTTGCCCGAAACATCGCCCAGGCGGTTTGCGCCCCCGCCGTTTACGCCGCTGTACTTGTGTAAGCGGTTCGGCTATGTAATAATGTTTCTTTGTTTCACGCGTTATCTATTTTGCCCGAAACATCGCCTAGGCGGTTTGCGCCCCCGCCGTTTACGCCGCTGTACTTGTGTAAGCGGTTCGGCTATGTAATAATGTTTTTTTGTTTCACGCGTTATCTTTTTTGCCCGAAACATCGTCTGCGCGGATTTTCTATCCGCCTATGCGGCTCATATCCCTGTTTTGTAAAATGTTTTCATCTAGACGTTGAGCGCGCGGCTTTACCAAAACCGCCGCCTTTATCGCCTCACGCAGTTTCGAGGGGTCGTTCAGATGCGGTTTCAAATCCGTTTCGCCCGTTTGGAGCAAACAAGGCAGCAGCATCCCGTCCGCGGAAATCCGCACCTTATTGCATCGGTCGCAGAATTTATGCGACACCGATGTGATTATGCCTATCGACGCTCCGTCCGCATCGTAAATTTCCGATACTCCGTCGCTTCTTATGTGCGGCGGATTGCCGAGCGCGGCGAGTACTTCCGCGGCGGGCAGGAATAACCGTGTTTGTTCGGCTTTTTGGGCGGTAAACGGCATCATCTCAATGAATCGCACCGTAACTCCGTTTTCCCGTGCGAAGCGCACGTAATCGTTGATTTCGCCGTCGTTTACGCCGCGCATGAGGACACAATTTATTTTTATTTCCTTAAAGCCGGCGGCTTTTGCTGTTTCCAACCCATTGAAAACCTCGTTTAGGCTGCCGCCGCGCGTGATTGCGGCGAATTTGTCGTCTTTTAGGCTGTCCAGACTTATATTCACGGTTTTGACGCCCGCGGCTTTCAACGAAGCTGAGTATTTAG
>JAITEJ010000075.1 GCA_031282095.1 Clostridiales bacterium | reverse complement strand
TTTTACAGTCCGAATATCGATTTCACCGTATCAAACAACCCGCCTACCATATCCACTACAAGCAACAGCACTATAACAAGTCCGGCGAGCGTGGCAAAGGTGGCGATCTCGTCCTTATCGCTTTTCTTTAAAATAATACTGACGACGGCGGTCAAAATACCGATTCCCGCAATCTTCAGAACAATGCCGATACCCATATATAAATACCCCATAAGCCTTTCGGCTCACATTTTTTTAACAGGTCAATCCGCCTGCAAAAAGCCGATGCGGTTTTCTTTTAAGCGACGATTATCATCAGCGCTACGCCGAGCAGTGTCAAAAGTTTAAAATACATACCGCCCAAGCGTTTAGCCTCCTCTTCCTTCTTTGCAAGGGTACGTTTGAACGATTCCTTATAAACTCCGAGATTTTTCAGAGTGTCCGAATAATCGTTCCTGCCAAGCAGATTAAGAAAGGTTTCCAGTTCCTCGGCCTCCGCGCGCGTCAGCCTTGCGCTTTCAACCTTAAGACGCCGCCCCTCGCTCAAGCAATCCGAATGCGCTTTGAGTATCCGCGAGAATTCAATGTTGTGCGCGCCGTTTATATCGATAAACTTAGCTATTATATTTTTTTGCGGCGTCTTTAAAAAAGAAATCTCCTTCTCCGCGTACTCCGCGAAATCGCATATCTCCGCGTAAAGTTTAGCGCGTTCACGGTAAATATGCCGCACGGCGATACCCGCCGCGGCTCCCGCGGCGGCTAACAGTCCTCCCGCCGCCAACTTTAACGCATCTGTTCCAAGCATTATCAACCGCCTTATAATTTGTCCGCCGCCGCATAACGCGGCGTTCCTTGCGTTTATAAACTCGCCGCGCGGCCCTTTGACCCGCAACACAGTCGGACGCCGTTTTCCGCTTACGCCGTTATATATATATATCTTACGGAAATTTCCTTATGCCGCGTATTATTTCCTTCCGTGCAAAACGAAACGCGGTTAAACACCGATTTTCGCGCTCTCGTCGCCATCGCCGCCTCAACTTACTTCAAAGTTCAGGGACTTAGCGCGCCGTCCCACAGCCGCAGACCGAATCGAAACACGGTCTTTAAGCCGTTTCCCTTTCGCCGCGATCATCGCCTTACGTAAACATCCTTAAGAGTTCCCGGACGCGGCGATTTCGAGAGCGTCACAAAACACTCGAACACCGAAAGTAACGGCTTAAAGACCGCGCTGCGTTCCAACTCAATCAGTCCGTCGGCATGAACGGATGCAAATACGCGAACACCGCTCCGCGCTATGTCGCCTACGGCCTCGCACTCCTCCCGCCTGAACAGTTCGTCCGTAACGATGAGGTCGGGGCTCATCGCGCGTATGGTGTTTTCATACGCCGCCAGTTTGGAAACGCCGCTTATCACGTCGGTGTTTTCCCCTAAATCCATAGACGACACGCCGTCGACCGACGCCGCCAACTCGTAACGCTCGTCTATCACCAACACATTGTGACCCGCAAGCGACGCGCATCTGGCAAGTTCCCGCAGCATGGTGGTTTTGCCGCCTCCAGGCGGAGACAGAACCAGCGTGTTTTTTATGCCGCCGTTTTTAAGTACGTTGTCTATGAAGCCGCTCGCCGCGCCCTTTATTTCATGAGGAACGCGTATCAGCAAACCGGATATCGCTTTCACGGTGATGAGCCGGCTGCCGTCGCATACCCCGTCGCCCGTCACCCCTATACGGATGCCTCCCTCATAATGTAAATACCCTTTTATAAGCGTGTCGTTGACCGCGTAAACGGAAAAGCCGCTTGCCGCGCCGACTGCGAAATCGATGTCGCCGCGCGTCGCCGAATAAAGACCTCCGTCGGCGCGCTTAAGCTGCGAAACGGCTCCCCTTCTGCTGACCGTCACGGGTCTTAAAATCCTCATCCGCACCTCGGTTACGTCCGCGTCGCCGCCCGACAAAGCCATCGCCGCACGCAAATCCTCTCTAAACAAACCGCCAAGCATATTAAATCCTATGACTTTCGGGATTCATTAATGTCCCGACGACCTTTTTACGACAAAAAAAGTCCTTTTCGGAAACAACCGAGCGATTTCTAAGCCGATTGTTACTGCAATAAAATTTCTTAAGCTTTTCGGATCATGATATAATAAAATTAATGCGGCGGTAGATTTTACTTTCGGAAACGCCTTTACATCGTCTCTTTGCATAAAATTCGATATTGCATTCGGCGGAGAACGGCGGTATAATAAAGATAAGACGAATAAGCCGCGAATGGTTACGTCAACCGCATACAAATCTTGAGCGGATCGGTTTTTCCGAAAAAACATTGCCGGCGACGCCGCGGTATAATAAAAATAAGACGAATAAGCCGCGAATGGTTACGTTGACCGCACACAAATCTTGAGCGGATCGGTTTTTCCGAAAAGGCATTGCCGACGACGCCGCGGCATAACAAAAATAAGATGCGGAAACAGCGGATAGTTACGGTAACCGCGCACAAATCTTGAGCGGATCGGTTTTCCCGAAAAAACATTGCCGGTCGTACGGTTAAATTGTAATATCAACGCCGGAATAACCGTAATTTTATTTCGGCGTCGGTTATAAATACTTACTTGAGAGAAAATATTATGTCTAAACCCGATTACAGTAAAATCCGCCCTTTAAAAGTTACGGTTATAACCGACATTCATTATTATTCCAAAACGCTCGGCACTGACGGCGGCGCCTACATGAAGCATGAGGGCTGTTCTCAGAAGCTGTCACGCGAATCCGCGGAGGTCATACGCGAGGCATGGGATCTTATATGTGAGGACGACGAAGCCCAAACAGTTCTTATCCACGGCGACCTTACCGCAAACGGCGACTTCGCGAGTCACGACGAGGTGCTGAACGTTCTCCGCGAACTTCAAGCGCGCGGAAAGAAAGTCATAGTTTCCTATTCCACGCACGATTACCGTAAACCTACGGATGGAATGCAATACGCGCAGAGCTATGACGGTGACGCCGTAATACGCGTCCCGTGTTACACGGAGTCCGACATAGAGGGCCGTTTCGACGAGTTCGGACGGGGCGAAGCAATTTCGCGCTGTCCCGTGACTGATTCGTACGCCGTACAACTGTCCGACGGCATACGGCTTTTGGCGCTGAATGACGATTTGAGGGGCAGGATCGGCTCCGGCTATTTACCGGAACAGATAGAGTGGATTAAAGAGCAGGTTGAAGACGCCCGTTCGCACGGTCAGTATATCTTCGCAATGGCACATCATCCCGTCTTGCCCGCCGCCCCGATTTTTTACGTCATAGGTAAGAAATTCGATATAGTTCAGGATTACAAAAAAATCTATGGGCAGTTCGCGGACATGGGACTTAACCTGCTATTCACCGGCCACACACACAATCAGAACATATCCTATGAATATTCCGACCTCGGGAACATTTTCTACGACGTGTCCACCGCCTCGCTTGTCGGTTATCCGCCGGCGATGCGAAAGGTTACGATTGATCCCGCGAACGACGTCGTCCGCGTGTCCTCTCTCATTATTCAAGGCTGCAAATATTTCGACACGGAGGGGCTTACCCTGCCGCTCTTTATACGCCGTAACTTTTTCGGTATGATGGATGAATTTGTCGCAAGCGGCGCTTCGGGCGATATTGAACGCTTCACCAAAATCGCGGACAGTTTCAGCATTAAGGCGCATACCGTCAAAAAGGTGAGATTTTTAATCAAACCGGTGTTCAAATATCTTTCCGGTCTTACCATGAAAAAGATCGCCAAATGGACTGAGAAGGAAACCGGACTTAAAAAGGACGACTACGCGGACATTGCCGACGAACGGCTTGTGCCTTTCTTCATAGAGGTCGTAGCGCGTATGTATGCAGGCGATCCCGATTGCGCGCCCGACACCGCGCGTTATAAAATTATAATGGCGTTTGCGGCGGTTATAGACGACATTATACGCTATCTGCCCTTTAACCTTAAAAAAAGTACCGGTTATTCCTCTGTTTCGGAAATAGCCGATCCAATGATTTACAACGGCGGCATTTGCGACGACCATGCGGACATTATAATCGATAACGATAAAGCCTCTCAAATATTGCCGAAAAGAAACTCCTATGCGCCGCCCTATAGGAGTAAAAAGGGGCTGATAATCGTCGCCGCAGCCATGCTCGGCGCGCTGCTTCTTTCCCCCGTCTGGCTTCCCGGCATTTTTATCGCAGGAGTAATACTCTTTTTTCGTAAAATAATTCGCCGGATAAAGAAATAACCGCGCGGCAGCCGCGCCGCTCAGAAATCTAATCGGAAATTCCGGCATATGTAAACTTGCCCGACAGCCGCGTCATTCAGAAACCTAATCGGAAATTCCGGCATATATAAACTTGTCCGATAGCCGCGTCATTCAGAAACCTAATCGGAAATTCCGGCATATATAAACTTGTCCGATAGCCGCGTCATTCAGAAACCTAATCGGAAATTCCGGCATAT
>JAITEJ010000158.1 GCA_031282095.1 Clostridiales bacterium | reverse complement strand
CCGCCGAATTGCCTGTCACGCCGACTCCGCCTAAATTCAGCATACAATCCGCGGAAACGGAGGATTTACCCGCCTGCGTTTCGGCTATAGGTATGCCGCGCTTTTCCGCAAACGCCGCGACAGCCGCGCCCGCGCCGCTGTAACGCGCTCCGCCGCCCACGATTATAAGAGGTTTTTTTGCTTTTTTTATGACTGCAACCGCATCCGACAGCTCCGAGTCTGATGGGATAAGCCGCTTTATCTTATGCACGCGCTTAGATAAAAAGGAAACGGGAAAATCGTAAACCTCTCCCTGCACGTCCTGCGGCATAGCTATCGCGACCGCTCCCGTCTGCGCGGGATCTAATAACACGCGGACGGCGTTCAGCAGCGCCGACATAAGCATTTCCGGGCGCGATACCCTGTCAAAGTACTTAGTAACCGCGCGGAAAGCGTCGTTCGTGGTTATGCCCTGAGAGCAGTCGATTTCCACCTGCTGAAGCACGGGATCGGGCTGCCTTGTGGCGAACGTGTCGCCGGGAAACAACAGCAACGGAATATTGTTCGCCGTAGCCGTACCCGCGGCGGTGACCATATTTGCCGCGCCGGGTCCTATTGAGGAAAAGCACGGTATTATCGCCAGACGCCTTTTTTGCTTGGCGTATGCCGTCGCGGCGTGCGCCATACCCTGCTCGTTTTTGCCCTGAAGCACTTTTAACCCGTGCGCGGACATAGATAACGCTTCGCCCGCGCCCAAAACGCAACCGTGTCCGAACAGCGCGTAGACATATTCGACAAGCTTGGTCTCCGTGCCGTCGAAAGATACGTACTGCTTATCCAAAAATGTTACGAGGGCTTCCCCTACGGATATGCGTTTTGTATTAGTCATAATGATTTATCCCTCTGTGTTTTATTCTCCGACCGCGCAAAGTCCGAGTGAACCGTACATATCATAAGCCGCGGACCGCCGTGCAAACGCCGCGCTATGCTAACGGATTTGCGGTTATCCGTCGATTTAGTTCCTTATTCTCAAGCCACGCGAAATCGGGGTGAACCGTGCATATCATAATTCGCGGACCGCCGTGCAAACGCCGCGCTATGCTAACAAAGTTGCGGTTATCCGTCGATTTAGTTTCTTATTCTCAAGCCACGCGAAATCGGGGTGAACCGTACGCGTCTTAAGCCACGGATTGTCCTTCAAATGCCGTATTATCCAACAGCAATACATCGGGTATCCGGGAGCGGTAACCTGCACGTGCGTTTTCCCGCCGGGGAAGCAGCCCGCGCTGCCGTCCTTGACCGTATGCGCCTCATCATCAATGAAACCCGCCCCGAAACCCTCCTTACGGTCGAATTTATAATAATAAACCTCAGGTTGCGGATGACTGTGCGGAACGTAACTCCACCAACGCCCCTGCCGCGCCAACACCTCGCCTATAACCAAGTTAGAATGAGGCGCGTTGTCGTAGTCGAAAATCGTATTTACATCGCGAACGGCGGTATTCTCCCACAACCCTTCGCAGGACACCGTGCATATGACGTCGCTCTTTCGGTAAAGCTTGGGAGGAAACGCGCGCGCGTTCGCCGCGGACGCGATTAATATTTCCGCGTCCGCAACAGCCTCTACGGTAAGGGGACAGCCTGCCGCGACGTGCGCCGTAACCGGCAAATCGGCAAATATGCCGTTTCGCGCCGCAACCTCGTCGAAACACGCCGCCGGATGCGCGGATTCTCCGTTCGGATATGCGTTAACGTCCGCCGCGGCGAACCGCACGGCGCCGTCCAAAAGCAAAACCGCCGTTTCCGCATCGGCGCTGAAAAAGGTCAGTTTCTTACCGACCGCCAACCTGCGCACGGATATATCCATAAGCATGTCTGCGTCGATTCCGTCCTTTACCGACGTCAGCACTTTTAGACCGTCCTCATCGAACCGCGGATATTTAAACATTGATAACTTCTCCCTCAAAACATTTCTTTTTCTCAAACGGCCGCGGACAGCTTATCACGGCGGCGCGTCCTCGCCGTCAGACTCTGGCTATCATTTCGCCGTATAATTTTTTTTCCGCTTTGATAAACGCATTTAACTCCTGCGGCGTAGGCATAAATTCCGAACAGCCGTGCGCCGACACCAGCATGGACGCCGACGCGGACGCCAACTCCAAACAGTCGATCAAGGGCAGACCTTTAAGCAATCCGTAAATAAACGCCGAACCGTAGCCGTCTCCGCCGCCGAAGCTTTTGAACGCCTTGACGGGGAAAGGCTTAATGCCGTAGTCGCCGCGCGCCGTATGCGCCGTCGAGCCTTCCTTTCCGTGCTTTATTATGACGATTTTACAGCCCTTTCCAAGCCAATAGTCGGCGGTTTCCCTGTCCGAACGCCCCTTGCCCAAAAACGCCTCCGTCAAATCAAATTCCTCGCGGCTGCCCATAATAATATCGCTTTTTTCCGCGGCCGCGGAGTAATAGACGGCGATTTCGTCCGCGCTTTTCCGATTATATGCGCGGTAATCTATGTCAAAGATAATTTTGG
>JAITEJ010000142.1 GCA_031282095.1 Clostridiales bacterium | reverse complement strand
TATATTTTCGGTAAAGATTACATATCAAAACCTGCGTTCCGTTATTCACAGTCAGGTTACCTTAAGACCTGCTTTACCATTTACGAAAATGTTCACCGGAAATTCTCAAAAGGATATTGAAAATTGACAAATTTATAAAAAAATTATAAAAATGCCTTGCGGAATATGCGTCGGCATGGTATATTATCAATTGTATTTAACAAAGACGCACAGATATATACGAAACCCTCAGGTTGAATATATGCGGAGGCATATTGACCGCGTTTATTGAACCGGGAGCTTAAATAATAAGGAGAAAACGATGAAAGTATTGTTGCTTGAAGATGTTAAAAGCTTAGGGAAAAAAAATGATATAGTTGAGGTCAACGACGGCTATGCCCGTAATTTTCTTATAAAAAAGAATTTTGCGTCCGAGGCTACCGCACAGACGATAAACGACGTGAAGCAACGTCATGCCGCCGAAGCCGCGAGAAAAAAAAAGGAGGAGGAGGAAGCCCGCTTGCTTGCCGAAAAGCTTTCTACGCAAACGGTTAAGGTGGGCGTGCGGGTCGGCAACGGCAAGATTTACGGCAGCGTTACGTCCAAGGAAATTTCCGAAACTCTTATATCGCAGGGTTTCAACGTCGATAAGAAAAAAATTATTATGAAGGAAACTATAAAAGACCTCGGCATTTATACCGTGGACGTAAAAGTCTATCCGGAAATATCGGCGAAGCTCAAAATTGAGGTTATAGCCTTAAAGTAGAGAATGACCGGGCGTCACCGCGGAATATATGAGCCGTTCGTTCGGCGTTTGTTTTGTAACGCTTATATGAATGTCCCTTGCCGCGTGCGGAACGCGATAAGTTTTACTTTCATTCCGCGCTCTCATAATTATTGCTTTCAGTTTTCCGAATTATTATTTGTTTCTGCCGAATGTTGTTCGAACGATCGGCGGGGGTGAAGAGAAAAATATCGTCTAAGCGTTTTTCTGCATCTGCGTTTTGTCGCAAATAAACGTATAATTCGGATAAAAGTGGTTTATAATATGTTTTGAGAGAATTCCGTCAAAAAGTCGGGTTGAATTATTTAGACGCCAAAACCGATTAAATTTAGCTTAAAACTCAGTTCATTGCAGTATTTTAGCAGCATAAAGTGCCTAATATATCAAAAATGCGGTTTACCGCTAAAATTCGCCATAAGTGTATTTTAGACATAAAATCACTTTATTCCGCTAAAAATTGTTTACGGGCTTGCATTTGGCGCATTTATGTGGTAAAATCAAACAGATGCAAATATAAACGGTGCGTTTTAACGGAAGTCGCTTGTCGGGAAACGCCGCCGCCCCTTGCGGCAGGACTCCCGAAAATGGATATATGTCCGCCGCATCGGTCGTATGACAAGAAAAATGCGTCGAGAGGTGATACATGAACTATATCGGCATAGACATAGGCGGAACGAGCATCAAAGCGGGTCTTGTCGACGAAAACGGGAAATTACATTTTAAAAAGGCGTTCACGACTAAGCCCGATGAACCGACCCTAAGCATTGTTTGGGCAATAGCCGACTTTGTGAAGGAAATACTCGCGGAAAACGGACTTACGACGTCGGAGTTATCCGGCGTCGGAATTGGTATACCCGGTTCGGTCGACGGCAAGCGCGGAGTTGTCCGTTATTGCTGCAATATAAATCTGATTGACGTCGGGCTGGTTGAGAAACTGCGCGAAATACTCGGTTTCGAAAATATAAAAATCAGCAACGATGCAAATTGCGCGGCGTTGGGAGAAACGCGGTTTGGAGCGGGACGCGGCGCGCAGAACACGGTCATGGTGACCCTGGGTACGGGAGTAGGTTCCGGCATTATCGCGGACGGAAAGCTGTTTGAAGGCGGCTTTACCGCGGGAGCGGAAGCGGGGCATATGACAATAATAAAAGGCGGCGACGAATGCGGTTGCGGCTTTAGGGGACATTGGGAGGCATACGCGTCGGCGACTGCCCTCATAAGACAGACCAAAAGGGCCGTTGAGAGGTTTCCGAACTCGTTGACGGCCGGATTGGCGGCGGAAGGCGTAACGGGACGTACGGCGTTCGATGCCGCAAAGCAAGGCTGTAAGGTCGGTCAAAGAACGGTAAAGCGCTATCTTGAATACGTGGGAATGGGGTTGGTTAATCTTTGCAACCTTTTCTATCCCGAAATAGTTATAATAGGCGGCGGTATATCGAACGAGGGCGATTATATAATAAAGCCCTTGCAGCGTTACGCGGATAAATATGTTTACGGACGCGGTTATAACCCCAAAATTAAGATCGTACGCGCGGAACTTTTAAACGATGCGGGTATAATCGGCGCGGCGTCATTATGTATGGGAGTTTAGCGTTCGTTTACGGCGGAGTCTTGCGGGCGTGTTTCCTTTAAGCCGCGGGTATCGGCGGAGAGGAAGCGGAGCTGAAAAGGAATAGGACTTCGTAAGTTGTAGACCGACGGACAGATCGGATAAATCCGGCGGTTCGCGGTCGAAAATCGGAAGGAAACGCGGCAAAAAGCGTGTACTTCCCTCTAAAATAAGGTATTATTATAGCCCCCGGTTTGCGGCGGTTGCGGTCATTGTCACCGTTGTCAGCCGTAAACTAAATACTGCGGCGTATTATATTTAAGCCGCACGCGAGAAAAGAATTATGAATAAACTTGAAAAATTAAAGACGTTATCAAAGAAACTCAACGACCTGCGCCGCATTTCACAGCGTACGCAAAGAGAAACCGCCGAAATCCTCGGCATCACCCCGTCCGGTTACGCCAGTTGGGAACAGGGACGCACGGAACCCAGTCTGTTTTTCGTTCTTAAGATTTGCGAAATATACGGTATCTCCCCCAACGAATTGTTGGATTGGTACGTAGCGGACGAATAAGCTCTGACCGAATAGAAAAAAAGGTCGATTTAATACGGCGTGTAAAATGCCGTACAGGTATTGTATACCGTTTAAACGTCCTTTGCCGTTTATCCGTGCCGTGCGGAGGCGTACCTTCGAAGCGGCGTAACATAATACGCCGCCGCGAAATCTCTTCACGGCGCGGAAGAACGTATAAAGTTTGTTCCTTGCCGAATGCGAGACTTCGCCTTTATTTTGCGAGGAACAGTTTTTACAGTCAACGGTTTGCCATCGGCAGATTGCCGCAGACAACCCGCCTGCGGCAATCGCTTTGGCGGTACCGGCGCGGGTAATCCCCGTTCAAAAGAAGGAACTTACTTGTTTCTTAAATTGATACCGACGGCTTATCCGTCGTTTTTTGCGTGATTTTGCGCCGTTTTTTTCATGACGATATTGGAACAACGCATAAACAAGGTATTGTTAAACGTAGAAAAACCCGCGCGTTATACCGGGGGTGAGTTTAACATACCCGATTTAAAAAAAATGTCCGCACGGAACAAATTTGCGTTTTGTTTTCCCGATCTCTATGAGATAGGAATGAGCAATCTGGGCGTCGCCATACTTTACGATGTTGTAAATAAGCTGCCGGAATGGACGGCTGAGCGTTGCTATGCCGTAAAGGAGGATATGGCGCTTGAGATGCGGAAAAACGGCATTCCCCTGTTTTCACTTGAGAGCAAGACGCCGCTTGTCGAATTTGATATCGTTGGGTTTTCACTGCAGTACGAGTTATTATACACAAATTTGCTGTACATGCTCGACCTTGCCGGCATACCGTTCAGAGCCGCGGACAGACGCGGCGGAAAATACCCTCTTCTCGTCGCGGGAGGACCGTGTACGGTCAATCCCCGCCCGTTTGAAGCTTTTTTCGATCTCGTCGTAGTCGGTGAAGGCGAGGAGGCGGTTGTGTCGCTGGCAAAGCTTGCGGATGAATGTAAGCAATTCGGACGGGGAAGGGATTGGTTGCTTGAGCGCGCATCGGAAATACAGGGCGTTTACGCGCCGTCTCATTTTTCGGATATGCGCAACCGTGCGAAAACCGAAAATGAACAATCGGCGGCTTTTTCCGAGGATCAAGAGAAAACTGTTTTCGAATGTTCGGAAGCGCGCGCGCCGAACAGTGTCGTTAAAGCGACGGTGCGCGATTTGGACAGTATTACATATCCGCTTTCTCCCATTGTGCCGAATATCGAAGCGGTCCACGACCGCGCGGTTATGGAACTTTACAGAGGATGCGGAAGCGGCTGCCGTTTTTGTCAGGCGGGCTTTTATTACCGTCCTTTGCGCGAAAAAAGCACGGAAACAGTGGTCAGATGCTCAAAAATCATTATTGAAAATACGGGCTTTGAGGAATTGACGATGTCAAGTCTGTCAACCGGAGATTACACGCATCTGATCGAGGCGGTGGAAGAATTAAAGCCGTTTACCGACAGAAAGCACGTTCACATAGCGTTGCCGTCGCTGAGGCTGAGCAGCTTTGACGGAAAGCTCGCCGGATATACGCGGAAAAGTTCGCTGACCTTCGCGCCTGAGGCGGGTACTCAGCGCCTGCGCAACGTAATAAATAAAAACATAACCGACGGTGATATTGATAATATAGCGTCGGCGTTTGAGGCGGGTTACCGCAGCGTTAAGCTTTATTTCATGCTTGGGCTTCCCACGGAAACGGAAGATGACTTAAACGGAATAGTCGATATTTGCCGGCGGCTGCGCTCTCTTTACGCGCAGACCACGGGGCGCAAAGATTTGACGGTTTCGGTAAGCTGCTCGGTGTTTATTCCGAAACCCGTCACTCCTTTTCAATGGGAACGGCAGATAGGCGCAGATGAAATGCGTATGAAACAATATTATCTACGCGACAGACTTCGCGCCGTCAAGGGCGTGAGTTTCAATTGGCACGACGCCGAAACCTCTGTTTTGGAAGCGGTGTTGGCGCGCGGCGACGGCAGATTGGCCGCCGTCATAGAGTCGGCTTACGCAAACGGCTGTAAATTCGACGGCTGGACGGAAAGTTTCGATTTTAAACGATGGGAACGCGCGTTCACCGCCGCGGGAGTAAATATGGACGACTATACGGAGGAAATTCCCGTCGATCGGCCGCTTCCGTGGGATTTTATCGACACGGGAATAAACCGCGATTATCTGCTTGCCGAACGCGAACGCGGGCTTAAAGGACTCGTAACCGGTAATTGCCGGGAAGGGTGTAACGGTTGCGGAGCGAATAAGTTGGGCGAATGCCTAAAGGGCGGCGTTTGATCGACTATGATAGTTTTAAAATACCGCAAAACGGGAACCGCGCGCTATATGTCGCATATCGACGTGCTCCGCCATATGGGGCGCATAATGAGGCGTGCGGGATTGGAGCCGACATTTTCGCAAGGATTCAATCCGCACATGAACTTATATTTTTCACCGCCGATCGCGCTTGGACTCGGCAGCGTCGCGGAATACATGACGGCGGATGTCCCGGGGTTTACTCCGGAAGAATTTTTGCGTCGTTACAACGCCGCCGCGCCCGACGGTTTAAAGGGAATTTCCGCTGAATATGCCGATAAAAACCCTAATTTTGCGGGAAAGGTTAAAGCGTTCGTGTATCGCGCGGAGATTAAGGGAGACCCTGCCGCGTTGGACAAAATAGCCGCGATAAACGGGAGCTACTTTGTTTCCCATACGCAAAAGGGAGAAACCGTCGTCAAGGACGCGGGCGCGCTTATTCATAAAATCGAACGCAGCGGAAACGCTTTTTTGTTTACGCTTGCCGCCGGCGCGGAGGTGCTGCGGCCGGACAGACTGCTGAGGCAGCTGGAAACGGATTTCGGCATTGAATACGATCTCTGCGATGTCGTCAAGCTTGAGCAAATAATATGATAAAATCACCTATACGGCTCCCGAAGAATTAATTCGGTTCAAAGCTTCGCGGCTTAGAGAAAAGGGTTGCCGTGCGCATTCGGGCGGATCGGCGCCGTCGGAGAATTTTTGTGCGCCGAAAGGCGGTACGGTATATTAGTAATGAAGAAAATTTACATCGACACATACCCTACGCGAGCGGCGGTCGCCGTCGTTGAAAACGGAAAGTTAGTGGAATTTCTCGCGGAAAAGGAACGCGCTCCCAAACTTGTAGGCAACATATATAAGGGGCGCGTCGTCAACACGCTGCAAGGAATGAGAGCGGCTTTCGTTGATATAGGTCTTGCCAAAAACGCGTATTTAGATTTAGACGAGCCGGTTTTTGATTTGTTAAAAAACGACTTAGACGGAGAATCGTCTTACCGTCCGGAGCCGATAAAGCTTTCTCCCGGCAACGTAGTGATGTGTCAAGTCGTAAAGGAGCAATTCGGCGCGAAAGGCGCGCGCGTTTCTCCGCTTATTTCGCTACCCGGCAGATATGTGGTTATAGTGCCGGACGGCGCGATTTTTTCGGTATCGCGGAAAATTACCGACCAAGCCCGCCGTGCCGCGTTGGCGGAACTAATCCGCGTCAACGCAGAGCCGGGGATAGGCTTTATCGCGCGTACGGTGGCGGAGGATGCCTCCGATGAGGATATAATTAACGATATGCGCCGTTTAACCGCGCTATGGCGCGGAATAAAAGCCGATTACGAACGCGCGCCCGTCCGCGGACTCGCTTATGCCGACGGCGATTTACTTATCCGCACGATACGCGACGTTATGACGTCCGATCTTGATGAAATAGTCGTAAACAACGTACAGGCGCGCGACCGTATAAAAGAATTGCTTCATAGGTGCGGGCTTTCCCCTAATATAATAACGGTCTACGACGGAAACGAATACATATTCGCGCGCTGCGGAATACTTCCTCAAGTCAAAACCATGCTCGACAGACGTGTGAATATGGATAACGGCGGTTATCTTATTTTCGACAGAACCGAAGCGTTGACGGTCATAGACGTCAACACCGGCAAATTTGTGGGCGAAACCGACTTGCAGAACACGGTGTTTAATATGAATATGGCGGCTGCCGAGGAAATAGCCGCGCAGATAAGGCTGCGCAATATCGGCGGTATAGTCATAGTCGATTTCATAGATATGCGCCGCAAGGAATGCCGCGACGCCGTCATCGCCAAGTTGACCGAATGCGTAAGCCGCGACCGCGTCAAAACAAAGGTGTTAGGCATGACGCAGCTGGGTCTTGTGGAAATTACCCGCCGTAAGGAATATTCAGTCATCAACGATATGTTTGTAGAGGAGTGCCCCCATTGTCAGGGATACGGCGTCGTATTTGTAGACGAGGTGCTGGTGATGCGTGTCCGGGAAGCATTGCTCCGATTCTTT
The DNA here is from genome assembly GCA_031282095.1 of Clostridiales bacterium. The sequence continues at coordinate 795 of JAITEJ010000142.1, read as the reverse complement.
GAAAAAAATTCCTGTAACGCCGTGGTGATTACTGTAAATCCCGCTTTGGCTAAAGAAATGACAGAATATAATGTATTTAACCGCGAATTCGTAAGGGGCGGCTCAAAAACCCTCTATTTAAAAGAAAATTCCGCATTTGAAATTAACCGCTTTGAAATTAAAAACGCCGATTCTTTTTCATCCGACGTCCTCGGTACACTCTTAAATCTGTAAACGCCGCACTATTTCGGCGCACTTTAAATCCGCAAACGTTACAGTTTTGCGTATATAATTAAAATATACGCAATTGATAATTCGATTATATACTATCGCAAATGAAAACACAAGAGGTTTGCAGCAAAATCTTATAAACTTTGCACAAATGTCATTCTTTTTGTCTATCGCAGGCTCTCAATTAGGCTTACCACGTTATTCGGTTACCTTAAAAATTCTCTTCTAAATGTCTATCAGTGCCTAAAACCGCCTTTTTTTGCGTATATTTTAATTATATACGCAATTAAAATTAAGCATAAGGAGTAAAAACGTATGAAGAGACCCATAAGAGTGCTTTTGTTGGTTCTGCTTGCAGTAATAATTGCCGTCGCGGCGGCGGCGTGCGGCGACACCGGCGGCGAAGAGGAAAATCCGCAAAGCGGAACCGAATATACGGTGACGTTCGACAGCAACGGAGGAAGCGCGGTTGCGGCGGTTAAAGTGAGAGACGGCAAAAAGATAGCCGCACCGACCGCCCCGACAAAGGCGGGATATACCTTTGGCGGTTGGTGCAAGGAAAGCGGGTTAAATAACCTTTGGAAC
>JAITEJ010000121.1 GCA_031282095.1 Clostridiales bacterium | reverse complement strand
GGCGCAATCGGTGCCGGATCTGAGCATCAGCCCGTAAAGCAGTTCCATGTAGGATAATTCTTCTCCCTCTTTAAGATAAATCGACGAGCCTTCCATTCCCGCCGCCTGTTTCGGAATTTTTATTTTTTGCGATAAATCAGCGACGTTTTCAATGACGGTTATAGCGGTGAGAATTTTAGTCGTGCTTGCCATGGGAAGCCGTAAATCCTCGTTTTCGCCGTATAAAATACGCCCCGTATTTACGTCGACCAAAGCTAGCGAACTGCGCGCCGCCGCATATGCGCCGCTGTATTTCAAGTTGTCCGCGCGTTTTGACGGTGAACTAAGGGCGAGTCGCCCACCGCCGGGACCGCAACCATCCCTCGCATGACTCGCGCGCGTCGGATATGCATTTGGAGAAGATGAGTGATGATTATACGATGAACTCACATGACTCGAATGCGTCGGAGATGCGCGAAAGTCAATACTAAAATCGTCCCCCGAAGAAACGGCCGTTTGACTCAAGAGCATTCGAGACGCGCGAAATGAGTTATGCTCACCGCCGACGGCTAAACCCTCTCCCGCATAACACGTAAGCGCCGGCGATATATGAAAGGCGGCGTATGCGTCTATTGCGTCGTCCGAATACCCATTGACCGAACCGTGTACGCAATCCGCGTTTCCGTTTATATTCGACGAACATTTACTGATTCCGCAAATTCCTGCGAACGTATACGCGCATAATACCGCAAAAAACACCGCGCAAGCCGTTGCCGTAACGAGAAATACTATGGCCGCGCGCCCCGCGGTAATACCGATTCGCGCAAGCCGTAAACTCTTCTCACGAACTTTTTCTTTTCCCGTTTCAATCATTTTTCATCCTCCCCGTTTTTCCGACTGATTTTGTATTCCCGCCGATTCTTCTTTACGGCTTTTCCAACCTTGCCGATAAAGTCTGTCTGTTAATAGGAGCCTCATTTTTTCCGATCGATTTTGCCTTTCCGTCAATTCTTCTTTACGGCTTTTATTACCCTTTTCGCCAAATCTATCCACTTATCACCGCCCGCGTCACCGGCGTTTTTTACCTCGTCGGTTATCGTGTCCGTGCATACGTTTTCCGATTCTCCGCGTTTTCCGTCCGTACGCACAAAACCCGAACCATCCGCCGATCGCACCAAAAAGCCGACCGGAGTTATTGTCACGCCGCCTCCGCCGCCACCTGCGCTGGGATAATTCACGTTTCCCCGTGCCTTTGCGCGGGACTCTCCGTACTCGCCCTTTCCCGTCACAAATCCGAAACTTATTTTGGACACCGGCAGTACCACCGAACCGTCGCTCAAGGACACCGGCGCCCCTACAACATTGTTGACGTCTATGAGCCGCGCAAAGCCCAACATGGTAGAGTTCAATATGCTCTCTATAGACTCGGCATAAACCGCGTTGTCTCTCTCGTTTTTTATCTCGGTATTCATGTTTAATTCCTCACAATATACAATAAATTTACGACCTGCCGCTCTGTAAGACAAATTTCTTTGCAAGAAGCGCGCCCGATAAACAGTTATGCTCAAATGCCGCCCTCGTCGTCATCCTCCGATCCGCACGGTAATACAAAGGGTCTGCGTAAAATACTGACGAGAATATACAGTTCGTAATCAGGAAGGCGCTCTCTCAAAACGCGGATTAAGCGGCAGCGTTACAGCGTAAGCGTAACGATTGCAATTAGAAACCTGCGCCTGAAATGCGACCTTAGGTTCAAATGCCGTCCTCGTCGTTTTGACCTATTTTTTAGGGCGTCTTATATTCTGGGAGGGGCATATCCGTGAAAATGTGCGGCGCGCATGATAACACGAAGCACCCGATACGCGGATTTTCGCGAACATAGATTGCGCCTAAAATAGATCATCGTACAACAACACCGACGCGCCCGATGCGCGGCTATGCGCTCAAACGCCGCAGTCGTTTTCTTTTAATCCAACCCATACAAGGCTTATACTCACGACCGCGGATTTTCGCGAATATAGATTGCACCTAAAATAGATCACCGTACAATAACACCGACACGCCCGATGCGCGGCTGTGCGCTCAAACGCCGCAGTCGTTTTCTTTTAATCCAACCCATACAAGACTTATACGCACGACCGCGGATTTGCGTTCGTAACAACAACCCGCATTCGCAATATATTACAGGATCCGTATCTAAGCTTTCAGTTCGTAGACGTCTTCTTATTCGGCAAAAGCAATAACAGTCTGCCGATCCACCCGATCAGCGTATGCCGGAGCGTTAAAATCAGTAACGCCGTAAAGCGTTGCGCATTCCATTCCTCAAAAATAGCCGCGCAGCCGCGCCGTACGGTATGCGAATCGTAAAATGCGTCCGCAGCACATCGCAAAAATGAAGCGTTTAAGGCTGTACGAACAGGAGTTGCCGCTCCTTCCACTATCAATATATCGGCTTTTCTGAAGACCAAACTTTTCAGAAAGGGCAGCGGATTTATTTTTAAATTCCTCTGTCTGTCCGAAGAGCCGCAGCCGCCGTTTGAAAACGCCGCCGATCCGTTACCCCACTTAAGCCGCGCTCTGAGTCCTTTTCGTTTTGTCATAAGCCGCCCCCGTCCAAGTCTTGTCAGCACCTCTCCGTTTCTCCTCTTTTCTCCGCGTGAAACCGTCGAATATTTAAGTTCTTTCCCGTTAAGGTCACAATGTAAACCATCCTCGCTTAAGTATGCCCGCGCCTTAATTATATTAATTCCGAAAATACTTGCCGCCGCTAAACATCGCTCCGTGTCCAAGTCGAAATACAATTTCATCCTTACGGGAACAGGCAGCAGCAAAACCGCCGCGAACAGCGCCGCCGCGCCGATTCCCAAAATCATGTGAGTATTTTCTCCCGTAACGACCGCCACCTCTTAATCTCTCCGTATTTATAAGGTTACGGCATTATTATCCGTTCCGATAACTATTTTGTCTTTTAAAGGTAAAAATATGTAAAAGATCGGAATTCCTATATGTTTGAAAATAGCCGAATAATTTAAAATCATCATAATGAAAAACCGATTGCTAATAGCAATCGGTTTTCGGGATGCTTCTTTTCGGTTTAATCTCGGATTTTCGCAGTATAAAACTATAATGTTGATTTCTGCATTCGGCAAATTATATCGACTGTCGTGTTTTCTACCGCCTTGTCCGCGTTGAGGTAAAACTGAAATGCCGTTTTACTCTATAATATTAATATCGTCGTCGGGTGAAAGAAAATCAGGCTTTTCGGCGTCAAAATCGAAATCGAGATGATGGAAATCCTTCAACTTGCGGTCAACGTCTGCGGCAATTTCAGCGAAACTCTCAAACCCGGCGCGGACGGTAAGGTCATCGCCGGAAATACGGGCGTCGGGATTATCCTGCTCTGCGACGGAAACGTCGAAATATACCTCGCGGTCACGGAACAGTCCTTCGGATTGCGGATTATAGCGGTCAAGGCTTTTGATTTTTTCAAGAGTTTCTTCATAATCGGGCATATCGGACAGACTTCTAAGACTAAACTTACGCAAGAATTCGTCCGTTGTGCCGAAAAGCATGGGATGACCGATAGCGTCTTTCTTTTTGCCGACCTCCTTGATCAGACCGACGCGTAACAACGTGCTTATCGCGTAATCCGCACTTCTTGAACGGAACTCCTCCAATTCGCCGCGGGTGATAGGCTGTTTATAGGCGATGATCGACAGAACCTCCAACAGATTTTTGGTGAGTTCCCTTTCGCGGATTTTCTGCAACGCTTCGCTTAAAAATTCTCCGAAAATCGGATTTGACGAAAACTCAACTTTATCGCCGTATGTAAGCAGATGAACTCCCCCTTCCGTAGTATATTTCAAGGAGAGCTCCGCCAAAACCTTGTTGAGTTCTCTTGTGGTAAGTCCGGGAATTTTCGACACTATTTCCCTTCTTTCCAGCGGAAGCCCTGCCGCAAATATCATTGCCTCCACTAATCCTTTCATGTTTTCCAAATTTCTATCCTCCACCGCGGAAACATTCTCCGTTTTTGCTTACTTTAATCCGCGCTTACAAACGGATATTCCCTGCTCATATGCGCCGCTCACACCGCGGTTATGTTTTTTCGTTTTGAGTTACCGCATCTTCCGCATTGCGCAAACGGCAACCGATGCCACGAATATCAAAAACCCTTGCGATATCTCGGCGTCTCTTCCGCTGCGGGATAATCTGTTCTAAGTATTACGTATTAATAGTCAAGTTCTTACGCGTTGCTGCGCAACGCACTTTTATTAATTTAATGAGTGAGCCGCGTTTTTTTCGTTACAAGATACGCCGTTCACGGCATCGCAAGCGAAACCGTATGTTAGCGCGCTATATAAACCGCAATCAGTACGACATTTCCTTAACTTCCTCCGCGGAAAGAGTTCCTATTTCCTTGCGATCAAGCTTATAAAATATCTTAATGTCACCGAATATTTCTTCCTGCACCACTGTAATCTGCTGACGCTTCAAGAGCTCCAATACTGCGAGAAAGGTGTTTATTATGTCAAATTTAGTGAAATCAGATTCAAACAGCGAGAAAAAGGATATTTCTTTTTCCGTGACTATAAGTTTGTTTATATAATCGAAACGCTCCTGAACGGTACGAACCTCTTTATATACCTTTTTGACTTCGGGCGTCCGCGTAGGATTAAATTCCATATCGGCAAG
>JAITEJ010000034.1 GCA_031282095.1 Clostridiales bacterium | reverse complement strand
CCGCGTTCTAATTTAAAAGAAATATTCTTCAGGACGTCCGCGCAGAAATAGCCGAAGCATACGTCCGTCATCTCCACGGCGGATGCCGACGGATCAAAATCCTCCGCGCCGTTCACCCTGTAGCCGTCATCGGGTACACTTTCGGTAATCAGCACTTCTTCTATGCGTTTCGCGCTCGCGGCGGCGCGGATCACTATGACTATTACGGTCGCCACCATATTGACGGCAAGCAGAATTTGCAGAATATAGGTTATGAAAGCCGTCAAAATGGCGGGCTCCAGATTTTGGGTCTCGGCGCGGTATCCCCCCGCTATCAAAATGCCCGCTATGCCGAGCTGTATTATAAGCGAACTGACGGGGTTTAAAAGCGCGGCTATTACGTTGACCCGCAACGATTCTTTTTTATAGCTCTCGGCGGCGGCTTTCATACGGGTGTTTTCGTGTTCCTGCCGCGAATATGCCCGTATTACGCGCGCGCCGCCGAAATTTTCTCTCGTAACCTCGGTTATATCGTCTAATTTTCTTTGTACGGAACTGTATATCGGAACGGTGCGCTTCAAAATTAAGGCAATCGCCAACGCAACGAGAGGTATAACCGCTAAAAATACCAACGCGACGAAGCTGTCCAACACAAACGCCATAATAAACGCGCCTACTGCGACGAAAGGCGCGCGCAAACCTATGCGCACGATCATGAATACGGCGTTTTGCACTTGAGCGACGTCGCCGGAAACTCTGTTGACAAGCGACGGCGTGCCGAATCGGTCCACGTTGCGGAAGGACAGCGAGTTGACCTTTGCGAACAAGGCGTTTCGTAAATCTCTGCCGAAAAAAGTAGACGCCTTAGCCGCAAAAAATTGTCCCGACACGGAAAGCACGATGCACACCAAAATTATCGCTAGCATCAGTCCGGCATTCCGTAACACATAACTCATGCCGTCCGACATATGTTCGACGGTATACGCCATGGTGAGCGGTAAAAACAGTTCTAATACCGTTTCCGCAAATTTGAACAGCATTCCCAACACCGCGGGAATCCCGTAAGGCTTTAAAAACTTCAGCGATGTTCTCATTATGCTTTATTATAACATGAATCCTCTTGTTATATAAAGCGTTTTTATCATGTTTATGTTTTTTTAAGCGGGAGATTATATGTGAAAAACGAGGACTGCGCGGCATAAATAAGATATTTATAACCGATAATCTATATGACGCTTGTTATGTTCCGAATCTTTTTGTAATAGTTAATACAGACGTTTATGCCTTTTAGGCTTCACCGCGGACTGCCGAGCCTCGGCGCAAAGCCGTTTTGTATTTCAAACCTGAATCCGAAAAGTGACGACTGATTTTGCTATCTTTTAACTTGTCCGCTCTTATAGGAAAGCATCGGTATTTTGTCTTCGTTATAAAATCCGGGCAAGTTAAAATGATTTATGTAATTTCATAACCCTTATCCGCCCGCACAAAAGAACGTAGGCATTCCTAAATAATTTCGGCGCTTATTTTCCCCCCAAAAAAAACTGAAAAAGGGTTCCAAAATAATCCGACAATACTGCAACGCCTATACGCCCGTATGAAAAAGCGTCGGTATCTCTTCGGCGTTTTCCGAATCCAAAAAATGAAAACAAACGCCGTATTATAGCCTGCCCGCTCATCACTCAGTAACGTCAAGAGGTCTGTTTTTGTGGTAATACAGCCCGTCCTGCTCTCCGATCCCGCGAACGACACGGCAGGGTACGCCGTACGCGACCGCATTAGCCGGGATGTCGCCGGTCACCACGCTTCCGGCGCCTATCACCGCGTCGTCTCCTATAGTGACGCCGGGCATAATCTGACAGCCGCTGCCTATCCACACATTTTTACCAATACGGACGGGCAGATTGTAAACATAATGATTTTTGCGCAAAACAGGCAATATCGGATGCCCGGAGGTGGATATTACAACGTTAGGCGCGATCAAGCAGTCGTCGCCGATATAAATATCGCTGTCGTCTACGAAAGTGACGTCGGAATTACAATATACTCCGTTGCCGAAATGAACGTTATGCCCTCCCCAATTTGCGTGCAGAGGCGTTTCGATGTGGCATCCGCATCCTATTTCAGCAAACATTTTCTCAAGCAGTTCTTGACGGCGTTCAACCTCCGTAGGGCGGGTGGAGTTGTAATCGTAAAGCAAATTTTGGTATTCAAACGGGTCTCCCGTTAAAGCGGGATCATCGTATTTATACGGTAGCCCTCTTTCCTTGCGTTCTTTATTGTTCATGCACTTCTCCTGCGTTCGCTTTTACTTAAATTCAACATACGGGAAGCTGAAGTTTGCGGCTTTCTGAATATCCTTACCGATATTCCTTATAAAGCCGGCAATGAAATTCTCAGCCGTTCCGCCGCTGTTCCGCAACGATATAAATCAGTATATTGCAAACCAATGAGGTTTTCAACCGTATTTATAAAAGAATAAAAATAATTCGTACGCAATCGTGCGATAAAAGCTTATAAATTTTGATTCTTTCTTTAGAGCCGTTCAAGCGTAAAATTTGTATTTTCTATATTAATCGGTTTTGATTTCGGAAAATTTTTCGGGCTTGCATTCCCGAACGACGAAATAGAGCTTATTTACGGCGTCGCCGGCGCCGTCCGTTATGCCGGCGGAGTGGTAAAGCTCAGTGGCTAAATCAGCGAAAAAACGATAGAATTACCGCGGTAAAGCCTCTGTCGAGCGGCAACAGTTCTCGCAACTCGGCGTACGCGCTAAATATCCTAGGCGGCGCGCAACCGAAAACTACCCCGTCAAGACCTCTGTCGGGCGGCAACAGTTCTCGCAACCCGGCGTACACGCTAAATATCCTAGGCGACGCGCAACCGAAAACTACCGCGGTAAAGTCTCTGTCGGGCGGCAAAAGTTCTCGCAATTCGGCGTACGCGCTAAATATCCTAGGCGGCGCGCAACCGAAAACTACCGCGGTAAAGTCTCTGTCGGGCGGTTAAGGAGCAGTGATTCTAAAATTCTTTCGTAAAGATCAGTTTTATCGGCGCCCGTAAAAATAAAGCGCACCTCGGGAAATTTTTCGGGCTTACATTCCCGAACGACGGAGTAGAGCTTATTGACGGCGTCGCCGGCGCCGTCCGTAATGCCGGCGGAGGGGTAAAGTTCGGCGGCGAGATCAGCGAAAAAACGATAGTGCGTGCAACCGAGAATTACCTCGGTAAAACCTCTGTCGGGCGGTAGCAGTTTGCGCAGCACGGCGTACGCGCGCGGGAAATCGGGAGCGGCGCGCTCCAAAATCGTAACCAACGAGGATATTCCGCACGTTGTCAGCCCATCCGGCAAGCCGTT
>JAITEJ010000005.1 GCA_031282095.1 Clostridiales bacterium | reverse complement strand
AACCGTGACGGTAGGCGCCGGCGTGAAGCTTATCCCCGCGTATTTGTTCGCCGTATCGGACGGCGGCGCGCCGAATATAACCGGCGCCGCATTCGCGGGTGTCGGCGTGACTTCTATAGGCGCGTATGCGTTTGCCTATTTCGTCGGCTTAACGGATATAACATTACCCGACGGTATAACGGCGATTGCCGAAGGCGCGTTCAGAAACAGCGGACTTACAAGCGTAATAATTCCCGACGGAGTGACGGATATCGGCGAATACGCGTTTGCCGGCTGCTCCGAACTGACAAGTCTTACGATAGGCGGCGGCGTGATTTCTATAGGCTCGTACGCGTTTGCCGGAAGCTATTCGCTGATAACGATAAACTATAACGCCGAACAATGCGCCGATCTGACAAATGTCGGCGACGCGTTTGCGGACGCCGGCAAAAACGGCGGCGGCATAACCGTGACGGTAGGCGCCGGCGTGAAGCTTATCCCCGCGTATTTGTTCGCGGTGTCGGGCGGCGCCGCGCCGAATATAACAGAGGTCGCGTTTGCGGAGGGCGGCGCGTGCGCAGACATAGGCGCGTATGCGTTCGCCGATCTCGTCGGCTTAACAAATATAACGTTGCCCGAAAGCGTCGCGCGTATAGGAGCGCGAGCGTTCGTTGACAGCGGTATTTGGATTTCTGCGGGTGACGGCTTAGTTTACGCCGGGAAATGGGTCGTGGGTTACAAAGGCGCCTTAACGGCGGCGGCGTTTTCAGATGATACCGTCGTCGGTATAGGCGACTATGCGTTTGACGGCTACACCGCTTCGATCGGCGCAATAGAATTTCCCGCCGGGTTAGCCTATATCGGCGAGGGCGCATTCCGCGGCTGTATCGGTTTGACGGATATAACTTTACCGACAAGCTTAAAAACTTTGGGTAATTATGCGTTTGCCGATTGTACTGCGCTGGAGTACATCGCATACGACGCAACGGCTTGCGCCGATTTAGAGGCGGATAATAACGTATTTGCAAATGCCGGCAGATTATCGTCGGGCATACGTGTGATTATCGGCAGCGGAGTAAAACGAATTCCCTCTTATCTGTTCTATCCGGCGGCCGGCCGTACGCCCAAAATCACTCTCGTATTTTTTGAAGGCGGTTCAGTATGTGAGAGCATAGGCGACTACTCTTTCGCTTATCTGAGCGGTTTGAGTATATCCAGTATATCCGTACCACACTCAACGCAAGTAAGCGAAACGGCGTTTGTGGGAACCCCACTGAACTGATTCGGTTTGACAAATAATGGGGGTATATGCCTTTTCGGTCGCGGCGCGGGATTGACGTGTTTTAGGCGTCGCGCTCAAGGTAAATTGATTCGGTTCGGCAAGCGGGATTCGAGACCTAATATACCGACCTTTCGGTCGCAATGCGTGATTAACGTACTTTAGGTGTCGCGCCCAAGGATAAATTGCTTTGGTTCGGCAAGCGGGATTCTGGACCTAATATACCGACCTTTCGGTCGCGGCGCGGGATGAAAGTGTTTTAGGAATAGAGAAAATCTAAGGGTAAATTAATGCGGTTCAACCCCGCCTATGCGTCATGTACACGGCGTGACCGACGGGGAGTCGCATAAAACACGGCTTCGTACTCCGCCTATGCGTCAAGTATATGGCGTGACAGAAACGGACGGAGGTTAAAAAAACTTTTACGTCAAAAATACAATAAATAAAAACGCGGCGGAATAAGGAAATATCCTTCAATCCGCCGCGTTTTTATGATATTGAGATTCAAGTGCCGCGCCGCCGCGTCTTACGTTATTTTTTGACGAGTACGGCAACGAGCGGAAACCCTGTAAAACCTAAAGAGCCACCCAATGGGGCTTTCGCCGCCGGGATAATATGCCTCGGCGGTTTACTTCATTGCAGCATCCGCCTTTTCACCGGGAAAACTCCTTTTCCTCGCTTAACGTACGGAAAAACCTACAAGCTCAAAAAGGCTCTCATGACTCTTGCCGTAGAGAAATATGCCTCGGCGGTTTACTTCATTGCAGCATTCGGCTTTTCACCGGGAAAACGCCTTTTCCCCGCGTAACGTACGGAAAACCCTACAAGCTCAAAAAGGCTCTCATAAGGCTTTCGCCGTCGGGATAATAAACGCCGGTTTTGGCGGCCTCGGTTTCGTCATAGCGTTCGGCTTTGCCTAAGGACGTTCCTTTTTTCCACATAACGAACGGCACGGGAGCCGAGGAATGCGTCATTGTGGAAATCGGCGTTGGGTGGTCGGGCAGAACCAGCATAGCGAAATCCTCACCCGTGTTCATAAAGTGTTCGTACACGGGCTTGACGATGAATTTATCGATAAGCTCTATCGCAAGAATTTTCTCTTCCGCATTGCCGTGATGACCGCTTTCGTCGGGAGCCTCAATATGTACGTAGACAAAATCGTGACCGTTTTCCAAAGCGGAAATCGCCGCCTCGCCTTTGCCCGCGTAGTTGGTGTTTATGTTGCCCGTCGCGCCTTTCACGTCGCAAACGGTCATGCTTGCGGAGATCGCTATGCCTTTCAGCAAATCCACGGCGGAAATCATGGCGCCGCGCTTGCCGAACTTGCCCTCGAAAGAGTCCAGCCGCGGCTTTGAGCCTTCTCCCCACAGCCAAATCGAGTTGGCGGGATTCTTCCCCGCTTCCTTGCGCGCGCGGTTTATCGGATGATTTTTAAGGATGACGTGCGCTTTTTCGTACAATGCGGCATAGTCCGCGGCGTAAAAGCCGGATGGCATATATTCCGCTATTTTTTTACCCGTTATATCGTGCGGAGGCACGGTTTTTGTTCCTAACACGCCGTTGCTGACGATAAGGCAATGCCGGTAACTAACGCCGGCGTAAAAGCGAAATTTGCCGCCGCCCAAGGCTTCCTGCACGGCGCGAATAAGCTCGGCGGCTTCCTCCGTGGTAATCTCGCCGGAGCTGTAATCAATCATGGTTTTCGCCGCGAACTCGGACTCGTCGGACAGCGTGACGAGATTGCAGCGCACCGCAATATCGTCGCTTTTCATATCTATGCCGAGGCTGACCGCCTCCAACGGAGAACGCCCGGTATAATACTCGGCGGGTGAATATCCGAGAACCGACAAATTCGCCGTATCGCTTCCGGGCTTGAATCCGTCGGGAATGGTCTTGACGATGCCGACCGCGCCGCCGTTCGCCGCCAACGCGTCGACAGCCGGCTTGCGGGCGACTTCCAACGGCGTTTTGCCGCCTAATTTTTCCAAAGGCAAATCGGCCATGCCGTCGCCTAAAATAAGTGCATATTTCATACCCGTATTATAAATCTTTCGACTGTCCTCTGTCAATCTAATACGTATTCCGAATAAAGTTTTTTGGATAAAAAAGTGTTTTAGGCGAACGAATTTGTCGAAAGCCGACGATAAACGCGTTTCTCGCCGGATCCGTTCCCGAACCGTACGCGGCGTTTATTAAAAAGGGAGGTTTTT
>JAITEJ010000181.1 GCA_031282095.1 Clostridiales bacterium | reverse complement strand
TTTACCGGCCCTTGAAAACGCGCGCGAATTCCTTTAACGCCCGCAAAAATACGATGCGTCTATTTATGTATGCTGTTTTCAAAAAGCTTTAAAACCTCGTCTGCCCCCGCCTTCTTTAAGGATGACACAGCAATCACGTCGTCGCGTCCGATATTCAATCCGGCGGCGATTTCAGCCCTGCGCGCAAACGTTTGAGAGCGGGACAGCTTGTCGCTTTTGGTGGCGATTACGGCAAAGGGAATGCCGTACGCGTGCATGAAACTCAAAAGCAGCCTATCGTCCGAATCGGGATCACGGCGTATGTCCACGAGGAGAACGACGCATCTGATATCCTTCGAGTTTTTCAGATAGCCTTCGGCCAAAGCTCCCCAACACGCCTTTTCATCCTTGGAAACGCGCGCGTAGCCGTAGCCGGGCATATCCACTATATAAAATTCACCGCCGTTGATCTCAAAGTAGTTCAACAAGCGTGTACGGCCGGGCTCGGACGACGTACGCGCCAACTTGGAATTGTTGCATACGAAATTTATGAATGAGGATTTTCCCACATTCGACTTGCCGGCAATCGCGATTTCCGGCTTGCCGTAACAAGGTAATTTATCGGAATTCGAAACCGATATTGTAAACTTTGCGGACTTTATCTGCATAATTTTGTTAACTTAAGGTCTTATTTCTCAAACTTGTACCGATCGATATTCTCTCTTACTGTACGATCGCTTGTCTGAACACCTGATTTATATCCGTAACATAAGAAACAGCCATCTCGCTTCTGATGATCTCCGGAATATCCGTCAAATCTTTCTTGTTATCGCCGGGCAAAATCACCTTTCTTATACCGGCGCGATGCGCCGCCAACAACTTTTCTTTAAGCCCGCCGATAGGCAACACCTTGCCGCGCAGCGTTATTTCCCCGGTCATCGCCACGTCGCATTTGGCTCCCTTGCCGGTGAGCGCGGACAGCACCGCCGTAGCTAAGGTTATGCCCGCCGACGGACCGTCCTTGTGTATCGCGCCCTCGGGAATGTGAATATGGATGTCCTTAGATTTAAACAAATCCTCGTCCACGCCGTATTCGGCGGCATGCGCGTGTATATAGCTTATGGCCGTACGCGCGGATTCCCTCATGACGTCTCCCAACTGTCCCGTAAGGATTATATCGCCCTTTCCGCTCATGACGGACACCTCGATGTTGAGTATCTCTCCGCCAAACACCGTCCACGCAAGTCCGGTGACCGTCCCCACCTCGTCCGACTTGTTGGCATCGGATTTAGTGTGGCGCGGAACGCCCAAAAATTCCTCAATGTTATCGCGGGAAACGATTATCTTATCCGACTCTCCCTCGACTATACGCCGCGCCGCCTTGCGCATAATCTGCGCTATCAGCTTTTCTAAGTTACGCACTCCCGATTCCCGCGTATAGCCCTCTATAATCACTTCAGTCAAGCCGTCTTGAAGCTCAATTTGATCTGCATTCAAGCCGTTGACCTTCAGCTGTTTGGCATAAAGGTGACGCAGCGCTATCTCCTTTTTTTCCAACGGCGTATATCCGCTCATCTCGATAACCTCCATTCGGTCCAAAAGCGCGGAGGGAATGGTGTCGGTCGTGTTCGCCGTGGTTATGAATACGACGTCCGAAAGATCAAAAGGTATTTCCGCGTAATTGTCGCGGAAAGAATTATTCTGCTCGGGGTCTAAAACTTCGAGCAACGCGCTTGCGGGGTCGCCCCTGAAATCCGACGCGAGTTTATCTATTTCGTCCAGCAAAAAAACGGGGTTAACGGAACCCGCCAACTTAATATTAGATAAAACACGCCCCGGCATCGCTCCGACATACGTTTTTCTGTGACCGCGTATTTCCGCCTCGTCGCGCACCCCTCCCAAACTCATACGCACGTACTTTCTGTTCAAAGCCTGCGCGATGGATCGTACGATGGAGGTTTTGCCCACTCCGGGAGGACCGACGAAACACAATATCGGCTCTTTTCTCTCGTCGGTGAGCTGATGCACCGCCAAAAATTCTATTATGCGGTCCTTTATTTTTTCCAACCCGAAATGTTCACGGTCGAGTATCTCCTTAGCCTTTTTAAGATCGCGGCTGTCCTCGGTGCGAACCCCCCACGGAAGTTCCGTAACAAACTCCAAATAGTTCCGCATAACGCCGTATTCGGGCGAGGACATAGGCATTTTGGCGCTCTTTGTTATGTCCCGCCGCAGCTTTTCCTTGATTTCATCGGACACCGCAAGCTTTTCTATCCTTTGAGCCATTTCGCGGTTGTCTTTTCCTTCGCCCAATTCTTCCTGAATGGCGCTTATCTGCTCGCGCAGGAAATATTCCTTTTGTCCGCGGTCGATGGATTGCTTGACGCGCGCGGAAATCTCCCGTTCGGCCTTGACGATCTCTATCTCTCCGGTCAAACGTTCGGCAAGCCGCGCCAACCTTATTTCGGTGTCGGGTTCCGTTAAGAGGTCTAAATTTTTGTTAAACACCAGCGTGCCGGCAAGCTTGTCGACAAACCCGTTCAGGTCGTTCCACCTTCCGCTCAGCGACTCGTCAACATTGTTCAAAATCTCGGTGTTTTCCGTAAGTAGGGCGAGTATGTTGCGGTAATACGCCTGCGCCGTTACGGTTTCGGCGTTGCTTTGCTTCAGCTTTTCATATTCGGCAATGAAATACGGCGAGGTCTGAGCGTACCCTAAAATCCTCACACGGCAAATTCCATCGAACTCAACGGTTAATACCCCGTCCGCATCGCCGCTCACGTCCTTAATACGGGCAAGCGTACCCACCGATGAGAGTTGGGCGGATCTCGGCGAAGTCACGCTGTCGTTCAGCTGCGGCGCAAGTATCACCTTGCCGCCCGTACGCGCCGCCCGCACCGCGTTAACGGACTTAGTCCTGCCGATATCAATCTCGGTTAAGGTTTGCGGAAATACGGTGATACCGCGCAAAGGAACGACGGGCAACATACGTTTCGATTCTTTCTTGTCGTCCGCGGCGGCTTCATCCTCGGGAACCCCGCAATCCTCTTCTTCTTGAAGAATATCTTTTAAGTTTTTCGCTTCGGTATTTTTCATCGGCGTATTTCCGTATCCATAGTTTGCTTAGTCGCGTCGCGCGTTATCCGCGTTTTAGTGTAAAATTATTTCCGGCACGGCATTTGCGCCTTTGCGCTGGGCTTAGTGACACCGCACTTATATAAGCCGCCTTGCGCGGCGCCGCGTTTTTTCGCATTTATAATTTGCTCGGTCATGCCGCGCCTTCTCCGCCGACGCAAGGTTGTTGCCGGAGCGGTATTCAACCGCCGCCCTTAAGCCACCTTACGCAGCACTTTAGGTTTTTCCTCGCCCGACACGACGGCTTCGGTTATAATGATCTTTTCAATTTCGTTGTCGGACGGTATTTCGTACATGAGTTCGAGCAACAGCTCCTCCATTATCGTACGAAGTCCGCGCGCGCCCGTTTCCAGCTTAATCGCTTTTTTTGCCACGGCGGCAAGCGCGTCGTCTTCAAAGGCAAGCTCCACGCCGTCCATGCGAAACTGCTTTACGTATTGCTTTACGAGAGCGTTTTTCGGCTCGGAAAGTATCTTTATCAAAGCGGTTTCGTCCAGTGCGTTAAGTCCGACGTGTACGGGTATTCTGCCTACAAACTCCGGAATCAAACCGAACTTAATCAGATCCACCGGTTGCAGAGAGTTTATAATATCTACGTAGTCCAACTCGCTTTTGGTTTTGACATCCGCTCCGAACCCGAACGACGATCCGTCGCGGCGTTTACTGACGATTTTGTCCAACCCCACGAACGCGCCTCCGCATATAAATAATATGTTGGTGGTATCAATATGATAGCATTCCTGCTGCGGATGCTTCCTACCGCCCTGAGGCGGAACGCTTGCCTGCGTGCCTTCGATAATTTTCAGCAAGGCCTGCTGAACGCCCTCGCCGGAAACGTCGCGCGTAATGGACACGTTCTCGCCTTTGCGCGCGATCTTATCGATTTCGTCTATATATATAATTCCTAACTCCGCGCGTTTTATGTCGCCGTCCGCCGCCTGAATCAGCTTGAGCAGAATATTTTCGACGTCCTCTCCTACATAACCGGCCTCCGTCAGCGTAGTGGCGTCCGCCACCGCGAACGGAACGTTGAGGATTTTGGCAAGCGTGCGCGCCAACAAGGTCTTACCCGATCCCGTGGGTCCGATCAAAATGATATTGCTCTTTTCAAGCACCACATCGTCTGTCGGCGGCTGCGACGCGGCGTTTACGCGCTTATAATGGTTGTACACCGCCACTGAAAGCACCTTCTTGGCGGCGTCCTGCCCTATGATATAATCGTCCAACTTTCCCTTTATAATCTGGGGAATCAGCGTGTTCGGTTTTACTCCGTCGTCTTTTCTCTTCAAGCTTTCCCGCAACAGTATAGCCTGACAAGTCTGTACGCACTCGTTGCAAATATACAGATCGTTGGGACCCGCTATGATCTTCTGAACCGCCTTTTCGCTCTTTCCGCAGAACGAACAATATAACTCTTTCATTTAAACTCCTTATCCTTATTCGCGAAAACCGCCGCCGGTCGCGTCATTTCGGGAAGCGAAAAGACAAAACTCAATCGG
>JAITEJ010000133.1 GCA_031282095.1 Clostridiales bacterium | reverse complement strand
CCCGTGACCGCCGTCAAAGCCGCGTTTTAACGCCCTTATTCCGTGATGACCGTCAAAAACCGCGCCTTACCGCCCATCGCCATTTGAGCGTGAGGCTCCGACGGGTTAAAGAAGATGCTGTCGCCGGCGCGCAAGTAGTAATCCTTGCCGCCTATATGCACGCGCAACGCTCCGTCAAGCACATAGTTGAATTCCTGTCCGCCGTGGCGAACCAACTCTGGGCGTTCGTTTTCGTCGATTTCCACAAGCATGGGATTCATCTCGCGCCCCTCAAAGTCCCCCGCAAGAACGGTAAACATATAACCGGGATAACGCTCGGTTTTCACGCCTTTCCCGTCATAGACTACGGAAACCGACGATTTCGCGGGCAGCTTGCCGGTAGTGATATATACCGCCTCGGTACCCATTATATCCGCGAACTTATAGATGACGTTTATGGGAACCTCGTGAATTCCGGCTTCATAAGCCGCGTATTCCTCCGCGGAAATGCCCAGTTTCGCCGCCGTGTCATCCACGGTAAGTTCGGAAAACGTTCTAAGCTCGAATAGTTTGCTTGCGATAAGGTTGTTGTCGCTCATAATTAATAAGATAAGAAAAAAACTTGCAGCAGTATGCGCGCGGGTTAAGCCGATAAATCCGTACCGTCTGCGGAACATGATGTGTATTATTTAACAAGCGGTATGCGCGCGGGTTGAGCCCAGTATGCGGCGCGCGGGTTAAGCCGATAAATCCGTAGATCATACGCTCGCGTACGTTAAAACAAAGCACCTGTGAGCGAAAAATCAGTTAACAATACTTATTTATTTTAGCGACCACATCGTCTACGTTTTGTCCGTGAACGGCGGCGGCTTGTGCCAGGGTTTCACCGTGGGCGAGAGCGCAATGCAGGCAGTGCATACCCAAGTCGTTCAACTCTGCGATGACCCCGTCTATATCCTCGGCATTTTCCAACACTTCGGCTATTAACATATTTTTGTTTATTTTCATATTATTCTCCTTCGGCGCAGTAAGGCGCACTATATTATGTCCGTTTATCGCGGCGTTAACGCCGCGCGTGAATATATTGAAATACTTCCGCGCTTAACCGTTTTCTCATTCACGAAAGCGCTGACGCATCGCATGAAAAATATCAAAGATACGGCGGCGGCGACTGCGCCCGGCGCGAAACGGTCGACCGTCAGTTCATTGCCAAATTGTAAACCAAATACAGTATACCCATAACCACGGCTAAGCCGACTATGACAGCCGAAGCCACTCGCGCAGGAGAGAGCGGATATTTTCCGGCTGATTTGCCCGTGCGGCCGTTCACAAAGAAGTTATATACCTTTTGCTTGAATTTGTAGGCGCAAACCCACAGCGGCATAAGAATGTGCCTGAACCGAACGGTTTTATATGTAGTGTTTACGTTAAGGTAGTCTATTACGTCGTAGCGGTATTTTTTCAATATATCCTTGCGTATGACGTCGGACATTTTTTGCCGCGCCGCGCCGAAACATTCCTTAATGGTTTCGTTATGACGTTCCGCCGAAAATCCCGCCAAAAACTCTTTTTTAAAGCTCACAGCGTTGGGAACGTCGAACGGTCCTATCTTATCCATTTGTTTTTGGTCGAGATGACTGCTCGATTCGATAACTATATCGCGCAAAAGCGCCGAATAAACGCCGGAGACCTTAAACCAACGGGTTCTGGTTTCGGTATGACGGTTTTTGCCGCTGCCCACGACGACGGTATAATGTTCGCCCAGCCTGCCCTCATACGAAGAAAAAGTATCGGCGGTAAAGCTGAAGCAGGGCGCGTAAACTCCGTTTATGTTGTCTACGGTAAAAGCCTTTTTAGCCGCCGACGGAGCGAACCATTTTTTCTTTATCCATTTTTTTCCGGAATCCGCCGCGCCTGTCTTGTCCACCGCGAACGGCAGTAAGGAGTCGGGCTTAATACCCGGCAGGGCGGATTTATCAAGGACGCAGGTCGCTCCGCAGAACGGGCACGGACCCGCGCTTTCCTTCTCAAAAACCACGTCGGCGTTACAGTTCGGACATTTAAAATCGATGCCGAAACTCTCAGTGCCTCCGAAGTTCTCGTACGCGAAATAATCCCTGTCAAAGGCGGTTTCGGCGGCTATTTGGACGTTATTGCGGCAATACGGACATTCCAACACTCCTTTCACGGGGTCAAAAACCAAATCCGCGCCGCACGTTTCACATTTAACAATATCGACGTTGCTCATATTAAATCACCGTTCCGCTACCTTTGCCGTATGTAAGTTATAAGGCGGCGCTGTCCGCGCGGATAAAAAAGCCGCTTTTGTAACTGCGATACGTCTTATGTCGATTTACCGCATTCGGGGCAGAATTTGCCGTGCGCCGGCATACTTGCGCCGCAGTGCGGACACGTTTTTTTGGCGGAAACCGCCGCGCCGCATTCGGGGCAGAACTTTGCGCCCGGTTTAACGGGTTTACCGCAGGACGGACAAACGGAAGTCTCCTGTTTGGCGCCGCATTCGGGACAGAACTTCACGCCTTCTTTAATCGCCGCGCCGCATTTGGAGCATTTTGCCGCGGGAATATCCGCCGCCTTAGATTCCGCCGCGGCGCGCGGACGCATAGCCTCCGCAAATATATTCCCCATAGTAATGCCCGCGCCCAAACCGATGCCGGCTCCCGCCAAACCTCCCGATGGGTTGTTCGCCGCCTCTCTCAAGGCCGACGCCGTTTGATACTGCGTAAATTTGTCCATGCTGTCGCCTAAAACGCCCAACGTCGTCCGCGTATCCAACGATTTTTCCACTTCCGGGGGCAGAGAGAGATTTTCCACGTACAGCGCGGACAGCTTCAACCCGATATTGTTCAAGTCCTCTTGCAGGAATATCCGCGCCGCCTTGCCCAGTTCGTCGTATTTTGCGGCGAGATCAAGCGCGGCAATCTTGGATTCCGCAATCACGTCGCTGAGCCTCGAAACGATGATCTTTTTGAGATAATCTTCAATGTCGCGTACGGTGTAGAGCTTGTTAGTGCCGAAAAGCTCTTTCATAAATACACGGGGATCGTTTACGGCAAAGGCGTACGAACCGAAACCGCGCAAGCGTATTACGCCGAAATCCTTATCGCGCATCATGATGGGGTTTGTGGTTCCCCATTTTCTGTCCGTAAATTGCTTGGTGTTTATGAAATATACCTCGCCCTGATACGGATTTTCAAAGGCGTACTTCCAGTTTTTTATCGCCGTGAGAATGGGCAGACTCGACGCTTCCAGCTTGTGGCGTCCGGGACCGAATACGTCGCCCGCGACACCCTCCAGTACGAATACCGCGCATTGAGATTCGCGTACGACGAGCTGAGAGCCGTTCATAACCGCGTAACGGTCGTCTGTCGGGTATCTGTAAACTATTACGTCGTTAGTCGGGTCTTTCCACTCGATAACTTTCAAAAGTTGTTTTTTTATAAAGCCCATAAGGTACCTCCTCATACGGCGCGCACGCCGAAACGCCGCAATATGCTTTTATTAAATTATATCACCGCATTTGCTCAATTGCAAGTATTTTAAACTTAAAAGAACATATATTGCGGAACGCCCGTTTTGCCTTTGCGCCGGCGATTTTTATCCTTCGCCGAAATAAATACAACGGCAACGCGGGATTTTTAAAAGGGCGTTTTTCGAGCCGGCAAAAACAAAGGCGGATTTCCCCAAAAGCTACGTTTCTTAAGCGGGCAAAAGCCGTACGGGACTTTTTAAAAGACGTCCTTAAGCGGGCGAAAGCCATACGGGACTTTTTAAGAAATGTTCACTCGTCCGGTAAAAGAAGGAGAGGGATTTTCCGTAAAAGACACTCACTGGTTCAGCAAAAGAGGGGGACTTTCCTTGCGTTTTCTAAGCCGGCAAGAAACGGAAACAAAACTTTTGAAGCGTTACTTACGCCAGCAAAAGCAGTAGAGGGACCGTGATTATGGACAGCAGAGTCGTGAGCAAAATAACGTTTGCCGCCGTTTTTTGACCTTTACCGTTAATTTCGGATAGATTAAGCACCACGCTTGCGGAAGGCATACAACATAATATAAACAAAGTGACCTTGATAACGGGAGCCACGGGCAGCCAGTGTAGGGCGGCAAAACACAGCAGCGGGAATGCGACAAGCTTCATCGCCGCCGCGAAGTATAAGCCGCCGTCCGTGAAAAGTTCCTTTAAGTTGACCGTGGCGAAACGCATGCCAAGTATCAGCATACAGAGCGGCGTAGTCATGCGCGCAAGAAACTCTATGCCCGTATATACGGCGCCGGGTAGCTCCGCTCCCGTAAAAAACAGCGGCAAAGCCACGCAAAGAGTTATCACGGGAGGATTTAAAAACAATTTTTTCAGGCTTAAGTAGCGACCGTCGCCCGTCATGAGGGTAAGTCCCAACGTCCAGCAAAGCAGATTCATAGAGACTATATAGGTTGCGGAAAATATAACCGCTTCCGGGTTGTTCGGCAATAATGCCTGCAACAACGGAACGCCCAAAAAACCGACGTTGCCGAAGGTCGAGGTCAGAACGTAAACGCGCGAACGGGCGTAACGTTCCGTCTGCTTCCGCTCCGTTTCGTCAAAAAGCGCGCGTGCGCCGTCCGATTCCGCCGATTGCAAGCCGTCGGTAATGACCGGAACGATTCTCTTTCTTTTAAGTTCTATTCCCCTGAAAATAAAATAGAGCGACAGCATCATTATCGCCTGCAGCGCGGCGGACAGCCCGAAAACTATGCCCAACTGCATCAGTAAACCCGGAGTGTAATCGGCTTGTTGAAAGGAATAAATCGACAAAAACGGTTGATTAACATACAACAGCATCATGGAAAACGCTTTAATCGCGCTTTCATTGACCGCTTTTGACTTTATCAAAATGTAGCCGGGTACCGCGAACGCCAACATCATCATTACGTACGAGGCCGTCAAACCGAATTGCATTATTTTATTATACCTCTTTTAGTTGAATTATGCGGTTCCCGTATCATTACATCAAAGCAAGCGCATAGGGTTTTTTATCATATCTTTTCAAACGAACGTGTGGTTTTGTATTATCTGTAACATTCGTTAAGCCGAGCCGTGCAGCTTCCGTATCGCAACAACTAAGCCGTACGACCGAAATGCGCCGATACTCTATTTTTATCCGAACCTTTTGTATCGCCGCATACAATGAAGTCCGATTATATCCGTTTATCATACGTTTTGCGGCTGAAAACCGCAGTTTCCGTTTCATATTTGTTCGTTCGGCGGGTATCCCGTCTTTTTTTTCGACGGTTATACGTCTTGTTTTTTTAGAGATTCAACGTTCTCAAATATATAAGCAAAACCGTAATATCCGCCGGAGAAACTCCCGATATACGCGACGCCTGCCCTATATTTTGCGGACGAAGCGCCGCCAGCTTTTGCCGCGCTTCGGTACGCAGACCCGACACTGCCGAATAATCTATATATGCCGGTAGCAGTCGTTCCTCCAAACGCGCGCGCTCTTTTACTTCGGCTTCCTCCTTTTTGAGATAGCCTTCGTATTTAATCTCCGTTACGGCGGTGAAAAAAGCCTCGTCGGATATATCGTCAAAGCCGTGAAGTTCCCGTATGTCCGCAACGGACGTCTCAGGGCGCTTGATAAGCTCGGCGTACGTCATCCCGCGCTTCACTGTTTCCCCGTTCAAGCGGTTCAGCAAAGCCGCCAATTCCGATTGAGGAGGTTTTTCGCGCGCCGCGCGGGATAGTACGGTTTCGATTTCGGCTTTGCGCCTGCACATACGGTCAAAGCGTTCCCGCGAGGCAAGCCCCAACTCGAACGCGCGCGGCGTTAAACGTAAATCGGCGGTGTCCTCGCGAAGCAATATGCGGTGTTCGGCGCGTGCGGTCATCATACGGTAAGGCTCGTTCGTACCCTTTGTAACGAGGTCGTCCG
>JAITEJ010000023.1 GCA_031282095.1 Clostridiales bacterium | reverse complement strand
TGGCGGGCACTCACGCGCGCGATAAAGACGCCGTCGTTTCCGCAATGCTTTTCGCGGAAATGGTCTGCTACGCGGAAACCGCGGGCAGTTCCGTATACGACCGTCTGCAAGGGCTTTATGAGCAATTCGGTTTCTACTGCGAAAAGACGGTTTCCGTCGTTTACGACGGTCTGAACGGCATGGACGAGATGCGCGCCATAATGGACAAACTCCGCGTCCTCAAACTCGCGTCCTTTGCGGGCGTGCCGACGGAGGCGCTCTCCGATCTCGACGCCGGCATCAGATATAACACCGACGGCAGTATGCAGGGCATCGATCTCCCCTCGTCAAACGTAGTTAAGCTCCATCTTGAGAACGGCGACTGGGTTTGCGCCCGACCCAGCGGAACCGAACCGAAGCTGAAAATTTACGTGTCCGCTCGCCGCCCCACCGAACGGGAAGCCGCCGACGCGGCCGATTCTTATCTTAAAGAAATGCGCCTGTTGTGCAAGTAAATTCCGCTCCGCCGAAAAAACACGTCTATTACGCCGATAAATTTTCTTTTGACAAAATAATGTGTATTATGTCGGGAAGTTCTCTTTTGACAAAATAATGCATGTTGTGCAAGGGAATCTCCTTTTGACAAAATAATCGCCTATTACGCAAATAAGCTACTTTTTCTGCGGAAAACCGTGAAACGGCGTTCCCCGCGGATAATTAAAAACGCACCCGACGCAAAAAATTTTGCCGCGGGCGCGTTTTTTTAAACGTGAGCCTTAAAAAGCGAATATGGCTCTTCTCTTTTACGCCTTTTTTTACAGCCGAGCGACAATTGAAAGTCTGTTGCGGTTCTTTTGACGCTTATTTCTCTTTTACGCCTTTTTTACAGCCGCGCGACCATTGAAAGCCGCGGGCTACGGTTCTTTTTAACGTTTTTCGCTTTTGCGCGCCTTTTCTATTCCTTAATGCAGTCTATCGGTTTCATGCGGATCAGGCGCAGTGTGGGAAGAGCGGTGGCGAACGCAAGTATACCGACGAGCAGAAGGACGGTATACAAAAAAGGCGGAAACGAAAGTCCGTATAATGGGATATAACGCACCAGAGAAGTGTTAAGGTCTTTTTCTATATAGAAACGCAGGATGGAATTCAGACCGAACGTACCGCCTATTATGCCTCCGACGGCTACGGCGACGCAAATCCCGAATATAAGGAGCGCCTGCAAAAAGAATATGCGGGACACGTCCGCGCCGCGAACTCCCATAGAGCGGAGAATGCCTATCTCGGACTGTCTGTCGCGTATGTTTGACATCATGAAATCGGCTATAAAAAGAATGCAAATCAACGCGAACAGTATGGACACATACTGAAACAGCACCGAGCATTGCGTGAGCGTGTTGTAGATGTTATATACGTAATAAGCCAAATCGCTTTCTATATAGAACGCTTCCTCATCGAGGTAATTGACGAGCTTTGCGATCGCCGCCTTATCGGTGGGCGTGGCAATGTGCCAGCCGACCGGAGGAATCTTATAATTTGCGGCTACGGCAAAATCGCCGTCCTCATAAACGACTTGTAAAGACGTGTCTTGCCGGATCTCGTAGCCGTGCAGTCCGCCGGTAAACACGCCGACCACCGTGTACGGTTCCTCAACGGCGTATTCCAGATAATCGCCTTGATACCAACGTGGATCTTTAAATTGAAAGTCTTGCGTGGGATCGTAGTCGCACCAATAGAATTGACGGAACATGGTCATAGACAGCAACACCTCTCCGGGCTTTAAAAAGAAATCTTCGCGTCCCTCTTTCCAGACGATCTGTGACTGTATATTTTCGGGCGCGCTTAAAACCTTGTCGAACAGCGACCACGTAAGTAGCTGCCTGTCGTTGAAAGAAACGGATTGACCGAACAAATTGAGGTGCGCGTCCTCCGCCACGAACAGTTGCCGGTAATATTTATCAATGCGGAAAACGAACCGCTGATGTTCCATGTCGGAAATATCTTCGGGATTTTTAAATAAAAGAGGTTTAAACTGTTCAAAATCGGTCTTTAAAACCGCTGAAATGTAAAAGTTATCCGCCTTCGTGCGCAACACTTTGCCGATAATATCCTTCGCGGATATGCCAAGCAGGCTTTCCCCGTCGGCGGTAAGCGCGCCGTATTCGTAAATCATATACAGCGCATAATCGGTCACGGCGACGTGTAGCAGCCCGTTTTCATCGCGCGCGCCGCTTTCGGGGAATTTTCCTTCCAAAACCGTGAAACCGTAATCGGAAAGACTCCCGGCTATCTCTGCGTAGCCGTTGAAGTTTGAGCGCAGGAATACCGAATCGACGTCCATATTCCCGAAAAAATAGTCCTCCGATCTGAGCCAGTAATAAGGGTCGAGAACGCCCGTCACGCCGCTGTCCTCCACGAACTTTCTGTCGTCGTCGTAGAGAGGTTCCCCCCACGTGCGCGAAACATAACCCAACGGCGGGTATCTCCTCCCTTTTCTCACGTTTATGCCGGTTTCGGGAAATTCCTCCAGGTTACGGGCGAAAACGTCGCCTACGTCGTAGGACGAAAACACGCAGGAAAGCCCGAACACGGCGAGCGAAACGGCGATCATAGACACGGAGAGGATAAATCTCATTCTGTGGCGCTTGATTTTGGAAACGGCTAAACGGCGCGCGATCTTACGCGGCATTTTTGTCGCGGGGTCGTCGGCGTATACCTCGTTTCCCTCGCAGACACCCGAAAACGGGATGAAACGCGGTTCCGCGGAGCGTAAAACCTTGCGTTTGCCGCGGCGGGCGATGATTTCGGCGGCGGCGTCCGTTTCCATGTCCGAGGGCAGGATCACCGCCCTGTCCGTGACGACGACTTCCCCGTTATATTCGGGGTTGAGAATGACGTCCTCCGCGATTTTGCCGTCCACAAGGCGCACTATTCTGTCGGCGTACTTATACGCCGCGTCCGTGTCGTGAGTGACGACGACCACCAATCTGTCCGGGCTTAAATCCTTTAAAATCTGTAGCACCGCGTCGCCGTTTTTTTGGTCGAGGCTGCCGGTAGGCTCGTCGGCAAAGACGATTTTCGGGTTTTCTACGAGGGCGCGGGCTATAGCCACGCGCTGCTTCTGACCGCCCGACAAATGATTGACCGATCTGTCAGCCAACCCTTGCAGTGACACGGCGGCAAGATATTCATCCGCTTCAAGGTCGGACAGCTTTTCGCCGTTTATCTCTCTCGCCAGTTTGAGGTTTTCCCCGACGGAAAGGTCGTCAAGCAGATTCAGATCCTGAAAAATTATGCTTATATGCGCGTTACGGAAAGCGTCCGCCTCCGACGCGGAAAATTCGGATTTGCCGTCTATGCTGATTTTGCCTTCATCGGGAAAATCCAGCTTAGAAAGCAAGTTCATCAACGTGGTTTTGCCGCAACCGCTCTTGCCGATTATGAAAACCATGCCGGTGTCGGGCAGTTCCAAAGAAACGTTTTTAAGCGCCCCCAACGGTTTTCCCGACCGCTTACCGTAAACCCGCGATACATTTTCCAGTCTGATCATTCGACCGCTCCTTATCGTTTAATGTTTTTTCTTTATGTTGACCCGCATATCGGCACCGGAAGTATACCGCCTTGACCGACGGTCTCTCTGATTACGAAAACTTGCGCTATTCCGCGGCATTATCGCTCTGACTATAAACGGGTGGCTCCCCTCTGTCCGGCGTAGTTGTCGCTATCGGCGGGATTGTCGCCGTTTGGCGGGACTCCCTCTGTCCGGCGGAGTTGCCGCTATCGGCGGGATTGTCGCCGTTTGGCGGGACTTCCTCTGTACGGCGGAGTTGTCGCTATCGGAGGGATTGTTGCCGTTGGGCGGGACTCCCCCTATCCGGCGTAGTTGCCGCTATCGGTAAAACTGCCGCTCTAATCAGCGTCGTATCGCTCCGACTGACGGGGTTGCCGTTGTTTATCGCTTTAACCGAACGCGCGCGGGGTTTTACGCCCCGCGCGCGTTCGAACACAAGCGTATTCGTTCTTATTTATAATCTGAATGTAGCCGTATTTTGATTTTTTTATTCCTCTGCGCGGCTCCGGCTTTGTCGGGTTTCCCTACCTCTGCGCGGCTCCGGCTTTATCGGGTTCCTAGTCCTTTTCGCGCATAGCGTCCATCGGCGTCAGTTTCCCGATTTTGCGGACGGGCCACAGGACGGACAGCAGACCCGCCACCAACGCGGTGCCGGCTATCAGCGTATACGGCAGCCACGCGGAGTAGAGCAACACGACTCTGTCGAGCAACGCTTTGGCTATCGTCGCGTGCAAATCGGCCTT
>JAITEJ010000170.1 GCA_031282095.1 Clostridiales bacterium | reverse complement strand
AACCGCCGCGCCGAAACTGCCGTTATCAGCGCGCCGCCGCTCCCCGTCGCATCCGCGAAGAACAATCCGAGAAGTCCGGCGGCTATGAACGCTGCCGCCAGCATCAACGGGCGTTTTATTGAGGATAACCGTGCGGCGAACGCCGAAAATCCCCGCATATGCGCCGCGGTTTCTCCTTCGATTTCCGATTTTTTGTTTTTAAAGCGTCCGCCGCTCAAATCGCGGGAAAATGCCGCGGCACTCGCTGTTATTCGGTTGAAAACCGCCGCCGCGAATCCGGCGAATACGCCTATTACAAGAGGCGCCCATATATATTGCAACGGAAGCGCTGGCGTAATCCCCATATTCATAAGTACGCCGTCTATGCCGAACGCATAGGACAACGCCGACGATACCGCCGTCGCCGTTAACGCTCCCGCGCCCGCCGACAAAACGAGCATAGGATCGTATTTTTGATTTACTTCCTCGACGGCGAACACCAACGCGGCTATCGGAGCGGATGTCGCCGCCGCAAAACCCGCCGCGATTCCGGCAGTGCGGACATAACGCCTGCTTTCGTCGGAGGTCTTAAAAGCGGCGTTGTTTCCCTCCGCAACCGCCGCGCCCATCTGTACCGAAGGGCCTTCCGTACCGAGAGGCAAACCCGCGAAAAAACTTATGAAGCTTCCGACAACCGAACCGATCAGCGTGCGCAGCCACCTAAAAGACAGCAGACCGCGCACCAGTCCTTCCGAACGCGGAATGCCGCCGCCCGCCGCGTCCGGCGCAAATTTCAGCACCGCCGCCATAAGCAAGGCGAGCGTGATGAGCCCTAAGAGCAGGAGAGGGATAAACGCGGGGCGTTCCGCTGCGCGTTCATATATAAATCCGCCTCCCTTGTTCAATGCGGTATATCCAATACGAAAGAAAAATACTAAAACTCCGACTGCTATACCGACTGCACCGCTCTTCAAAACGCACGCGGCAAGCCGCGCCGCCCGCCCGTGAAACGAAAAAGAGGTCGGTAAACTATGAAACTTCCCGCCGTTTCGCGTACCGCTCCCGCGCTCTTCCGCAGGCATATTATCGGAGTTTTCGCGAAAGACAATGTCCGCGCTCCTTTCATCAAAGCTGACGGGTGAAAAACTGACCGCCCCGTCTATATCGTCGGCGTTTATGACGGAAAATTTCTCTTCGCCGCAGTTTTTTTCGTTCAATGCGCCGCCCTTGCCGCAATCAGGCAAGGTTTTTATATCATCATTGCTTTTCATAATAGCGATTATTATAACACTTTTTGTTATATAAGCAACTTCACGAATGCAATCCCATAATCTTAATAGATAATTTTTTTTGACAATATATCCAAGTGTACCTTTTGACGACAATTTAACCAGCCATATTTACAATAAATGTTGTTTATTTACTTATTATTGATAGTTTAAACATCATTTTACGGTAAACTTATTTTTGCGGTTGCAAAAATTTTTTTTATGTGTTATTATTGATACGGATCGGGGGGGGAAAGCCCGATTTACAAGGAGATTATAAACTTATGAGCAAAAAGAATTTATTCGTTTCAGTTGCGGTCGTTCTCGCCGCCGTAGTCATGATGTTCGCGTTTACCGCGTGTATCTCATCAGACGTTGACAAGGTCAAAGAAAAGCTAGAAGAAGCCGGCTACACCGTTATTGCACAAAAAGCGAATGATCTTGACGAGGGAATCGTCGGAGGATTGCAAGCCGTAAAGGGAAAGACTTCTTTCAGTTTTACAGACCTTAACATTGACGGAATATATATCTACACATTCGCGAAAGCGGGCGAGGCAAAAAAATATTACGACGAAAACAAGGATAAGTTTGAAAAAACCGCCAAAATTTTCAAAGACGGCAAGAGCGGCGTGCAAGGCAAAGTGATCTACGTCGGTTCCCCCGACGCAATCAAAGCCGCGAAATAAAGCCGAAAACGATATCGGCGAAAAAACAGGAAAATATTTGATTTGTTTTCTGATCGGAGCGGAAAGAACCGTTTAGCGGTTACAACGCAATCCTGCTTCAACTCCGTTCGCATTTATCAAGCGGCGGATAGAATGAAAGCCTCGCAAACGATATGTTTGCGAGGCTTTTTTGTTAATTTTACGCCGTGAAACAAGTCCAAAACGATATTGGCATAAAAGCGGGATAAATATTCGTAAAGAGTGCCGTAAGGGATTATTTCGATTACAGCAAATGAACGACCTCCTTCAAAGCCCAGATAGAGAACGCCATAATGGTCGAGCAAGCGCAAATGAACGATCTCTTTCGAAGCCCTGACAGAGAATGCCATAATAGTCGAGCAAGCGCAAATGAACGACCTCCTTCAAAGCCCAGATAGATAATGCCATAATAGTCGAAGGGGTACAAAATGGGAAAAGTACGAGAGAGTCAAAAGATTGGATGAAGATCAATCTTCACGAAAATATTGTGTCTAAACCAATTTTGACCCATAGCTGACCGCAATCGATACTAAAAACACTCATGCCGGAGAAGCTAATTTCATGGTTTCTGTATTGTCTGTCATTTCAGAGCGCTTAAAACGCTTTACTCCGCCGTTTTTATTACATCTATCGGACGCAACCGTATTAGGCGTATCAGCGGAAC
>JAITEJ010000136.1 GCA_031282095.1 Clostridiales bacterium | reverse complement strand
CGAAAATATCCTTTTTATATCTCCCCGTATATCTCGCGGGCGCGCTTTTCGGACCGTTGGGCGGAGCTCTCGTAGGGGGTCTGGGCGACGCGTTGGGCGCGACGATGCAATACAGCTCCCCCGATCTCACCGTTACGGCGGGAAATACGTTGATGGGTGTCATTATGGGGCTGGCATTCTATCTGCCTAAAATACAGCCTATCGCTAAGATGGTTATAGGATCCGTCGCCGCGCTTATAATCTGTTCGCTCGGCATTAACACCGTCGCCACGGCTCTGACTGCTATTTTATACGGCGGCGGTCCCGACGGCGCGACCGGCGTTCTGCTGTTGGACGGCGGCAAATTTACTATCGTGAGTTGGTGGCGCGCGCTCGTCATCCCGTACGGCGGCGCTATAGTTCCGCGAATCGCCGTTCAACCGTCTATGGTCGCTATAAATCTGGGACTTGCAATTCCCGTATACGGCGCGCTTAAAAATTCCATGAAACTTAAAGGTTGAAGCACGTTTTTCGGCTAATACGCTTGCCGCTTTACGCATATTCGGCGCGGCGGTCCCGCCGATCGAATTTCACAGCCGTCACATTCGCCGTATGACGGGAATAACGTGATAATAAGACGTTCGCAGGGTTTAAAAAAAAGCAAAAAAATGTTGATAAGATATAATCTTTTTCTTGACAATTGTATGCGGCGATTGTATACTTAGCGATATAATCAGTCGAAAGCGGACGCGGGGCGCCGCGCGCAGGTCGGAAACGGGTTTAATCTGCGCGCTCGCAACGGCGGTACGCCGCCGAACGGATGCCGGAAACGGGTTTAATAAAACAAGACAGCAAAGACGCTGAGGAAAACTTGAGGATTTGTTCCGGTTTTTCCGATGCGTCTTTTTTATAACACGGAGGTTTTTATACGATGAAAAATGTGCCTGAACTTTTTGGTTCGCTTGTCTTTTGCGACAAGGTTATGCAGGAGCGCCTGCCGTCCGCCGTTTACAAGACGCTTAAAAAAACCATTCAGCGCGGCGCGCCCATCGATCCGAGCATTTCGGACGTGGTTGCGAGCGCGATGAGAGATTGGGCTATTTCTAAGGGCGCGACGCACTTTACGCATTGGTTTCAGCCCATGACGGGAATCACCGCCGAGAAACACGACAGTTTTATAGCCCCCACAAAGGACGGCGGCGTAATCATGGAGTTTTCCGGCAAGGAACTGATAAAAGGCGAGCCCGACGCGTCCAGCTTCCCGTCCGGCGGCATACGCGCCACTTTCGAGGCAAGGGGTTACACCGCGTGGGATCCTACCTCGTACGCTTTCATTAAGGACGGTATTCTGTGTATTCCCACGGCGTTCTGTTCATACGGCGGCGAGGCTTTGGATGAAAAAACTCCGTTGCTCCGTTCCATGGACGCACTGAACACACAAGTGCTGCGCATTCTGCGCCTGTTCG
This sequence comes from Clostridiales bacterium, assembly GCA_031282095.1. The sequence continues at coordinate 12,540 of JAITEJ010000136.1, read as the reverse complement.
GTAATACGGAAACTCAGCGCGCGGTTTCCACCGTCGGCGCGGAGCAGGAATACTTCTTAATCAACAAGGATCTGTTCGAAAAGCGCAAGGATTTGGTTTATACCGGCCGCACGCTTTGGGGCGCCAAGCCTCCCAAAGGGCAGGAACTGGAGGATCATTATTTCGGCGCGATAAAGACGCGTATAGTCAACTACATGGCGGAGCTCGACGAGCAGCTTTGGAAAATGGGCGTTCCGTCCAAAACCAAGCACAACGAAGTCGCTCCCTCTCAGCATGAATTAGCCGTGGTGTACGGTACGACCAATTTGTCTACAGACCAAAATCAGTTGGTTATGGAAACGATGAAGAAGGTGGCGATAAACCACGGTCTGGTCAATCTCCTGCATGAGAAGCCGTTCGCGGGCATAAACGGCAGCGGCAAGCATAACAACTGGTCGATAGCCACGGAAAAGTCCAATCTGTTGGATCCCGGCGCGTCGCCGGCGGAAAACGCGCAATTTTTGGTGTTCCTTGCCGCTATTGTCAAAGCGGTGGACGATTATCAGGATCTTTTGAGGATCTCAGTGGCAAGCGCGGGCAACGATCACCGTTTGGGCGCGGACGAGGCGCCGCCGGCTATCATATCCATGTTTTTAGGCGAAGAGCTTTCCGCAGTTGTGGACAGCATCGTAGACAAGAAGCCGTTGAGCCATAAGGAAAAGGTGCCTTTGGAAATCGGCGTAGGCGTGCTTCCGAAGTTCCCTAAGGACAATACCGACAGGAACCGCACTTCACCGTTCGCCTTTACGGGCAACAAGTTCGAGTTCAGAATGCCCGGCTCCTCGCAGTCTATCGCGAAGTGCAACTATATCTTAAACACCATCGTGGCGGAGTCGCTGTCGATTTTTGCAGACGAGCTTGAAAAGGCTAAGGATTTCGGCGCGGCGCTGCACAAGCTCATCGCCAAAACTTTTAAGGAACACAGACGCATAATTTTCAACGGCAATAACTATTCCGAAGAATGGAAGAAGGAAGCCGAAAAGCGCGGATTATTGAATCTCCGTTCAACGGTGGACGCGTTACCGTATTTTATAAACGAGAAGAACGTTTCGCTCTTCAAAAAGCACGGCATACTTACGGAAACCGAGGTACACTCCCGTTATGAGATAATGGTGGAGGCATATTGCAAGATTTTGAAAATCGAGGCCCTTTCCATGATAGACATGGCGAAAAAGGATATCCTTCCCGCCGTCGAAAACTATCAAAGGGATATCGCGGCGACCGCCGCCGCAAAGCTCGGCATCGGGTTAGACGCCGTCGAACCGGAAAAGAAATTGCTTACCAAGCTTTCGGCTCTCACCCTCGCGTTCTATAACAAGACGGACGAGTTGGAAAACAAGTTGTTGGAGATCAAAAATTGCCGCGATATTCTCGCGGAAGCCAAATTCTTCCGCGAACAGGTGTTCGTGACCATGCAAGAACTCCGCTCGATCGGCGACGAACTGGAAACCTCCGTAGGCGCGAAGCATTGGCCTTTCCCAAGCTACGCGGAGCTGTTGTTCAGCGTGTAATTAAAATTAACGCGGCGAAAACGACTTAACGAAGCCCTCACGGCATTTACCGCATCGGCGGACATATTCAAACTACAGCACAACGGCGTGTCACCCTTAGGGAGATACGCCGTTTTTTTATACACCGCGTTCAGTCCGCGCATACAAAGGCGTGCCTAAACCGCGCGGACGTTAAACGTTTGACTGAAACCGGCTCCGCGTTTGACCGTGTACACGGACGCGCCGGCAAACCTCTCTCATTGATGCGCTCCGCAAAGCAAAACCGCGCGGACGTTACGCAAAAGCCCGCTCGAATCGGCTCCGCGATTGAAACTTGCGAACACCTACGGCGCGGAACTGATGTTCCTTCCAAATACGTGCCGCAAGACAACGCCGCGAATAAATCAGTTGCGTGCCTGACGCTTTCGGGCTTAGGTCGGTGATTATCAGTCCTCTCAGACATGTACCGAAAGAAACCACACGGACGTTACGCAAAATCCCGCTCAACCCGGCTCCGCGCCCGAACGCATTATGCGGACGTTCGTATCCGGCGCCGAAAAAATATCTTTGTCGGCAACCCGGCTCCGCGCCTGAACGGCGTATACGGACCGCGCGGACAAACATCCCTCATCAATGCGTTACGCAAGGTGAGACCGCACGAAAATTTGAACGCAAAGCCCCGCCAAAAACCGCGGGAGCAAACCCTTGAACGATGGCGGACGGCAGCCCGCTCTGAATTAAAAAACTTTTATAAGGAGATCAAAACTTATGTACTCGTCAGCTGACACAATATGGCTGTTATTGGCCGCATCCCTCGTGTTCTTTATGCAAGCGGGCTTCGCAATGGTGGAAGCCGGTCTTACCCGCGCGAAGAACACCGGAAACATCATCATGAAAAATTTGATGGACTTCGCAATCGGAACAATTTTGTTCTGGCTGTTCGGTTTCGGCATCATGTTCGGAACCTCTTTGGGCGGTGTGATCGGTACGCCCGACTTTTTCGTCTTAAACTACGAATCCGAGGCGGGATATCCGTCCATGGCGTTCCTCATTTTCCAAACCGTGTTCTGCGCCACCTCCGCTACCATAGTATCCGGGGCAATGGCGGAACGAACCAAATTCGTAGGTTACATCATCTACAGCGCCGGAATATCGCTGCTCGTATATCCTATCTCCGGTCACTGGATTTGGGGCGGGGGCTGGCTTGCCGAGTTGGGCTTTCATGATTTTGCCGGTTCTACGGTCGTACACATGGTCGGGGGTATTTCGGCTTTTGTCGGCGCCAAAATTATCGGACCGCGTATCGGTAAATACGACAAGGGCGGAAAACCCAGAGCGATTCTCGGTCATAACATGGCGCTTCTCGCGCTCGGCGTGTTCATACTTTGGTTCGGTTGGTTCGGTTTTAACGGCGGTTCTACCTTGGGCGCGGACGGCAACGATGCGATACTCTCAATGTCCTCCGTGTTCGTGACTACGAACATAGCGGCGGCGGCGGCGACCGTAGCCGCCATGGCGGTAACATGGATTAAATACAAAAAGCCCGACGTTTCCATGACCTTCAACGGCGCTCTCGCCGGTCTTGTCGCAATAACTGCCGGGGCGGACGTAGTGGACAACTTCGGCGCTTTCGTAATCGGTTTACTTGCCGGCATCATTGTCGTGTTTGCCGTGGAATTCATTGACAAAAAACTCAAAATCGACGATCCCGTCGGCGCTATTTCCGTTCACGGCGTGTGCGGCGCGTTCGGCACCATAATGGTCGGTCTGTTCGCGACTAAGGAAAACGGCGGACTGTTCTATGGCGGGGGCGCGAGGCTGTTCGGCGTTCAAATCCTCGGCGTCGTCGTGGTCGCGGCGTATGTCGCCGTCGTCATGATAGGATTCTTCCTTATAATCAAAAAAACCGTCGGTCTCCGCGTTTCCCGTGCCGAAGAGCTTGCGGGGCTTGATATCTCCGAACACGGTCTTGCCACGGCGTTCGCGGGCTTTGCGGCGTCGCCCATCACCAGCGACGGGATGGACATCGTATCGGTCCCCGTAACATATGACGGAAGCACGCCCGCCGCATCCGCCGTAACATTCCCCGCAGCAAGCGGCGCGCCGCTTACCGAAACGCCGGTTACGGACAAAAACAAGTTTACAAAGGTATCGATTATCACCAAGCTTTCCAAATTCGAGGAGTTGAAAGCGGCTCTTAATTCTATCGGCATAACCGGCATGACCGTTACCAACGTTATGGGCTGCGGTATGCAAAAAGGCAACGTCGAGCATTACCGCGGCGCGGAGGTGGACGTCAACCTGTTGCCCAAGGTTCAGGTAGACCTCGTCGTCTGCAAGGTTCCCGTGTCCCTTGTCGTGGAAACCGCAAACAAGGTTCTGCGCACCGGTAACTTCGGCGACGGCAAGATCTTTGTCTACGATGTGGAAAACGTAGTGAAGATCCGTACAGGAGAGGAAGGCTACGACGCGTTGCAGGACGACGATTGCATTTAGACCTGTTTAACGAACGATATTAACCGAAAACGCGGTTTATGCAAGCTTTTTACTCTGCATAAACCGCGTTTTAATTTGTGTCGATTGAATGTTACATATATTCACTTTTTTACGGCGCATGTCTTTCCGAAATTGACGCCGTCGGGACTTCAAGTGATTTCTATATCGCAGTAAGGCGGTTTTAATGCTATACGTATAATTTATTCAGCCCGAACGTTCAAACGGATACGCTTCACCCGCCGCGGCGGGAGCGGAAGTAATCGCGGGGCGGTACATAAAGCAAAACGCGCGATTATCGGCGGGAGTTGCGGTTTAAGCGGCACGGTGTTAAAGAGCGGTAAAATAAGGTTCATACGCCCGCAATCCGTGCCGGCAAGGAACCGGCCGACGGCATGGAGTTATGCGCTATACCTCGACTTTAATTTGAGGGATATGCCCTACCGCAAGCTTTCGGATAAGGTCTGCGGCGATTACGGAGAAGGCAAGCCCCGCGATAAGCAGCAAGTGCGGCAGTTTAAGCGGCACGGTGTTAAACAGCGCGCCGGCGAAGTATATGAGAATCAGCTGTATGACGGCGACGGCGGGCATGATGAAGAGAAACTGCTTATTCGACAGTATGTAACGGAAAAGGTTCTTTTCGTGAGTGCGGGCGTTAAGTCCGTTGAATACCGCCGTGAAGATGAAAAGCGAGAAAAACGCGGTAAGCATATATTCCTCTTCAAATTCCGCGAAAAGAGCGTTTATCGCCGGGCTTTTTAAAAACCACAGCGACATAGCCGAAATAAACGCCGCCGTCACTATGATTTGACTCCACATATAGCGGTTTATGAGATTTTCGCCGCGTGATTTGGGTTTTTCCGACATATAACTTTGCCTCGGCATCTCTCCGCTGAAAGCCAACCCCGCCAATGTGTCCATAACCAGGTTTATCCACAGCATTTGCATTATCGTTATCGGTGAATTTATTCCGAGCAGCGGTCCGAGCGCGGAAATCAGCACCGCGCTGAAGTCGATCGACAATTGAAAAATCAGAAATTTTCTTATACATTTGAAGATATTGCGCCCGTAAAGCACGGCTTTGGATACGGATTTAAAGTTGTCGTCTAAAATCACCACGTCGGCGGCTTCCTTTGCCACCTCCGTACCGCTTCCCACCGCAAAGCCTATGTCCGCCTTTTTCAGCGCGGGCGCGTCGTTTATGCCGTCCCCCGTCATGCCGGTCACAAGCCCCAGTTTCTGCGCCGCCTTGACAAGACGGCTCTTATCGGACGGTACGGCGCGTGAAACCACTCTCAGCCGGGGTAATACCGACTCTAAGGCTTTGTCGTCCATGCGGTTCAGTTCGTCCGAGGTCAGAAGAATGTCGTTCAGCCCCCCGGCAATCCCCGCCTCCTTTGCCACGGCGTATGCCGTTTCCTTCGCGTCGCCGGTTATCATGACCACCTGAATGCCGGCATCCTTTACGTCCCTGACGCCCTTGACCGCTTCCTTGCGTAAACTGTCCTTAAGCCCCGCGGCGGCGATAAAGACAAGCGATTTAAGGTCCCCTCGGTCGTCTATGTCGCCGTCGGACAGCGCGGCGGCGATCACGCGCACGGCTTGTCTGTTCAGCTCGGATATTCGCGCCAGCATACCGTCCGCGTCGAAGCCGTCTTTTACGCTTCCGTCATCCGACACAAAGCCGCGCATATGCGGTATCAGCGCCTCCGGCGCGCCCTTGACCAGCGTCCTGCCGTCGGACAGTTTGGTCGCCATGAACTTATAGTCGCTGCCGAAAGGGAAAACCTTGACCTTTTTCAGACCGCTTCCCGTCGTGCGCCCGTAGGCGTACTCCAATAAGGCGCGGTCGGTGGCGTTGCCGGATACGGCGTTTCCGCCTTTCATTTCAGCGGCGTTGTTGAACAGAACCGACTCCGAAAAAAGCTCCGCGCGCGTTCCTGCCGCCGCCGCCGTTTCCGCGCCCGAAAGCGTTTTGCCGTCTCCGAAAACGATATGGCTTAATTTCAACTTTCCCGCGGTAAGCGTGCCGGTTTTGTCCGTAAACATTATATTCATGCTTCCGGCAGTTTCAATTCCGTTAAGCTTACGAACCAGGACATTATCGCGGTGCATTCGTTTCATGTTGGACGCAAGCACTATGGTGATCATCATCGGAAGCCCCTCCGGCACCGCCATCACGATGACCGTAACCGCTAGCGTCAACGCCTCCAGAAGCTTCATAAGCATAAAAGACGGCGATGAAACCGCTTCCCGCACCAACCTCATGTCGAAACCGTTGACGATAAAAAGTTCGTAAAACAAAAAGGACAGCATGACCGCCGCCGCGCCGACATAACCGAATAAGCTTATTTTTTTTGCCAAAGCCTCTAACCGCGTCTTTAACGGGCTGTTCGGTGAATCTTCCTGCAACTCCGCGGCTATCCTGCCGTAAAAGGTATTTCCGCCGACAGCGGCGATTTCCATTACGCCGCCGCCGCTCATGACCGCCGACCCGCCGAACAGCAAGGACGGATCCATGAGCGTTTCGCCGCCGTAATCCACGGATAAAAGGTCTCCGCCGTCCGTTGCATATTTCTTTGACTTAGCGTTTTCACGGTTGTAATTCCCGACTGAATTTCTTCCGCCGTCCGGCGCGTATTTTTTCGCCTCCCTGCTTTCTCCGTTAAGCGCGGACTGATCGACGTCCATCGAGCCTTCCAACAGCCGCCCGTCCGCTGGAATTTTGTCGCCGGCGTTAAGCAACACTATATCGCCCACCACCAACTCGGATGTCGGCACCTCCGTCAGCTTACCGCCGCGCCTGACCTTACACGGCACGTTGGCGGTACTTTCGCGCAACTTTTCAAACGCCGCTTCGCTGCCGATCTCGGATACGGTGGATATTAACGCGGCTATGCAAACCGTCAGCGCAATGCCCAAAGTTTCGAACCAGTCGGCGGTTCGGAACATGAAAATAAGGTTTATCCCCAATGCAAGCAACAATATTTTATTCATCGGGTCGCCGAAATTCTCAAGCAGTTTGGCGGCGAAGCCCTTTTTTTTACGCCTCACAAACACATTGCTTCCATGTTTCTTACGCGACTCGGCGATTTGTCCCGCGGTTAAACCCCTTAATAGCGCCGCGCTGCCGCGCGTAACCTTGACGTCCTTCATAAGAATAAATATATTTATAACCGACATATATTTATTCTGCTTTTCAGTACGGCCGTAAAATTAAAGGCGCGGATTTTTTACATCCGCGCCTTTCAAAGCATTTATACGTAATATACGAAAAAGATTGCCGCCGCGCGCCGAACATTCCGGCGTAAAACCCGAAACATCTCTCCTCTCGAGAGAATTTTTAAGTCCAGCGTTTTTTTAAGGTATTTATACGCGTATACGCAAGAGGGTTCTTACTGCGCGCCGAACATTCCGGCGTAAAACCCGAAACGTCTCTCCTCTTGAGAGAATTTTTGAGTCCCGCGTTTTTTTAAGGTATTTATACGCGTATACGCAAGAGGGTTCTCACTGCGCGCCGAACATTCCGGCGTAAAACCCAAAACGTCTCTCCTCTTGAGAGAATTTTTAAGTCCAGCGTTTTTTTAAGATATTTATACGCGTATACGCAAGAGGGTTCTCACTGCGCGCCGAACATTCCGGCGTAAAGATTATAGTACTTCCCTCTCAAGGTCAGAAGTTCGTCGTGGTTTCCGCGCTCTATGATTTCGCCGTTTTCAAGCACGAGGATTATGTCGGCGTTGCGGACGGTGGACAGGCGGTGCGCGATTATAAACGTCGTTCTGCCTTCCATGAGCTGATCCATGCCCAACTCGATAAGACGCTCCGTGCGGGTGTCGATGCTGCTCGTCGCTTCGTCGAGTATCAAGACGGGCGGCGCGGCTACGGCGGCGCGGGCTATCGCCAAGAGCTGGCGCTGACCTTGAGAGAGGTTCGCGCCGTCGGCGGTGAGCATAGTGTCAAAACCGTCGGGCAAATGCATTATAAAGGAATAGGCGTTAGCAAGGCGCGCGGCGTTTTCGACTTCGCCGTCGGTCGCGTCCAGTCTGCCGTAGCGGATATTTTCCCTGACGGTGCCGGTGAACAAGTGCGTGTCCTGAAGCACCATCGCGAGGGAACGGCGCAGATCGTCCTTTTTAATTTTGGTTATATTTATGCCGTCGTATCGGATTTTGCCGTCGGGAACGTCGTAAAAACGGTTTATAAGATTGGTTATGGTGGTTTTCCCCGCGCCGGTGGAGCCGACGAGGGCGACCTTCTGACCCGCTTTCGCAAACAAGTCTATATTCTTAAGAACGATTTTGTCATCGACATAACCGAAAGTCACTCCGTCGAACTGAACGTCTCCTCTGAGCTCGGCATAGGTCAAAGTGCCGTCGCCGTGCGGATGCTTCCACGCCCATTTTCCCGTGCGCGTTTCAGATTCGGTGATCTTGCCGTCCGCGTCTATTTCGGCGTTGACAAGCGTGACATAGCCGTTATCGGCTTCGGGTTCGCGGTCGATAAGCTCGAAAATGCGCTCCGCGCCGGCAATTCCCAACATAACCGCGTTAAACTGCTGCGAAACCTGCCCTATAGGTCCCGTGAACTGACGACTCATCGGCAAAAAGGATGTCAGTATGCCTATAGTTACGCCGAACATGCCGTTTAGGATGAAAATTCCGCCCGCCGCGGCAAGCACCGCGTATTGCAGATAGGAAAGATTGCCGATGATCGGCATCAATATATTCGCGTTGGTGTGCGCGGCGGTGGCGGTTTGCGCCCAACGCTCGTTGATTTCGTTCAAATCGCGCTTGACCTTATCCTCGTGACAGAACACCTTGACGACCTTTTGCCCTTCTATGAACTCCTCGACGTAACCGTTGACCTCACCTATGGTTTTTTGCTGCGTCACGAACAGCCGCCCCGACCGAACGGCTATTTTCGAGGTGACGAACAGCATGAGGAAGAGTACCGCGATAATGATCAGCATCAGTATCGGGTTCATTATGAGCATGGCGAAGAACAATCCCACTATCGTTAAGGCGGAAGAAATCATCTGCGGCAACGCGCTGCTGAGCAAGTTTCTGAGCGTGTCGGCGTCGTTTGTGAAACGGCTCATTATTTCACCGTGCGAATGCGTGTCATAGTAGCTTATAGGCAGCTTCTGAAGGTGTTCGAACATCTCGTTTCTTATGCGCGCGGTCACTCCGATATACATTATCACCACCATTCGGTTGGCGAAATAAGAAGATACCGCGCTTATTACGAACGCGCTTCCCATAACGCTCAAAATGATGAAGAACATGGCGAGCGAATCCGTTTCGCCGCTGACGACGGGGTTTATACCGGTATCCACCAGGCTTTGCATAAGTACCATACCGACGATGGACGTGACCGACTGCAACACCGTAAACAGCACTATCAGCACTACCTCGCGTTTATTGTGTTTTAAGACATAAGCCATGAGGCGCTTCAAAGTCCCCATTGTATTTTTGGGTTTCATCATGGCTTTTTTGTTTTTCATCATCGCCTTGAAGTCCTTGCCGGACATCGCGTTATCCTTATTCATCAGTCCAGGTCCCCCTGTTGAGATTGATAAACCTCGCGGTAAATCCCGCAGGTTTGAAGCAGCTCGGAGTGAGTTCCCTGAGCCGTCACTTTGCCGTCGTCAAGCACGAAAATTCTGTCGGCGTCCGCGATAGAGGACACGCGTTGAGCGATTATTATAACGGTGGTGCCGCGCAAATTCTTTTTGAGTTCGGCTCGAATTTTGGAGTCCGTAGCCGTGTCGACCGCGGATGTGCTGTCGTCGAGTATCAGTATTTTTGGTTTTTTTAACAGCGCGCGCGCGATGCACAGACGTTGCTTCTGACCGCCCGACAAATTCACGCCGCCTTGCCCCAGCGTCGTTTCGTAGCCGTCGGGAAAGCTTGAGATGAAATCGTGCGCCTGAGCGCGGCGCGCCGCCTCTTCTATTTCCGCGTCCGTCGCCTCTGCGTCGCCCCAACGCAGGTTATCCTTAATCGTCCCCGAAAACAGCACGTTCTTCTGAAGAACCATCGCCACCTTATCGCGCAGAGCCTTCACGGAATAATCGCGGACGTCGCGTCCCCCCACCTTCACGCTGCCGCCGTATACGTCGTAAAGACGCGGTATCAGTTGTACGAGCGTGGTTTTGGCGGAGCCCGTGCCGCCCACTATCCCTATCATTTCACCGGGTTTTATCGATATGTTTACATCGGATAAAGTGAGGTTATCGGCTTTTTTCGCGTAGCTGAAGCTGACGTTTTCAAAATCAACCGCGCCGTCGGCGACTTCCGCCGCGCCGTCTGCGTTTTCGTCTATTTCCGGCGTTTCTTTTAAAACCTCGGAAATCCTGGTTACGGACGCCTTTGACATGACCGCCATAACCAACACCATGGAGATCATCATAAGCGAAAACAGAATTTGCGTGATGTAAGTTATCATGCTGATAAACTCGCCGCTTTCCATCGCTCCCCCGATTATCTTCATGCCGCCGAAGCCGCATACCGCGAGTATCGCTCCGTACATGAACATCATTATGAGGGGCATGGCGATTATCAGCAGTTTTTCGGCGTTGTACATAGCTTGACGCACATCCTCGGATGACGCTTTAAACTTATCCGTTTCTCGCCCGCCTCTTACAAACGCCTTGACCACGCGTATGGCTATAAGGTTTTCCTGCACGTCCGCGTTCATTTTATCGTACTTTTTAAACATCGCCGTAAAGCGCGGTATAGCGTAGCGCGCGAAAATTATGAACACCGCTGCGAGGACGGGAATGGAAAGCAATATTATCAGAGAAACCTCGAGGTTTATGGTCAGCGTCATGACGGACGCCAAAATCAGCATGAACGGCGCGCGGGCGAGCAGTCTTGTAGACATCATATAGGTCTGCTGTACGTTCTGTATGTCCGTGGTCAGGCGCGTTATCAGACTGGGCGTGCTGAAGCGGTCTACATTGCCGAACGAAAAGTCCTGTACCCGGCTGAAAACGCTCAGCCGCAGATTTTTAGCGAAACCGCATGAGGATACCGCCGCGTATTTTCCCGAAAGAACGCCGAACAGCAGCGAAAGACCGGAAAGTACGATCATCAGCGCGCCGAGCAGCAAAATAAAATGCATGGCGGTATCCGCGTGCAGATTTATCCCTAAAAACGATGTGCTCCAAGAAACCGCGCCGTCCTTTAACCCGACGTCGACTATTTTTGCCATAAGCATGGGAAGAGCGACCTCTAGCAACACTTCAAGCAGCACAAAAACTATTGTGAATACGGTATCCAGACGATACCCCTTTATACAAGCAAGTACTTTTTTCATTATTCTTAACTCCGGCGTTTCGCGATCGCTTACACCGATTTGTGATATTTCAGGATGACCGTCAAAACTGCCTTATAACAGCCGCATTAACGTGTTTTACGCCAGCTTTTGTCCCATGATAACGCCCATAACGCTTGCCATCATCAGACCGCGCGTCCAGCCGCTTGAATCTCCCAATGCGTAGAGTCCCTCAATATTCGTTTGAAAAGAGGAATCAAGTTCGATTTTGTTACTGTAAAACTTGATCTCCGGGGAATACAGCAGCGTTTCATGTCCCGCGAAGCCGGGAACGATTTTATCCATAGCGTTTATAAAACTTAAAATATTCGACATGGCGCGGAAAGGCATGGCGGACGTTATATCGCCGGCCACCGCGTCCTTCAGCGTCGGAACGATGTTGGAACGCGCCAATTCCTTTTGCCACGTACGTTTGCCGTTTGTGATGTCGCCCAGGCGCTGTACCAAAATTTTGCCGTCGCCCAGCATATTGCAAAGCTCGCCGGTTTTTTTAGCGTATTCCGTGGGACGATCGAAAGGTATCATGAAATGGTGAGAGCTCAAAATCGCCAAATTGGTGTTATCGGATTTAACGTCCTTAAAGGAATGTCCGTTGACGACGGCAAGCCCGTTCGCATAATTCTCTTGCGATACGAATCCTCCGGGGTTTTGACAAAATGTACGCACCTTGTCGCGGTAGGGTTCGGGATAGCCGATCAGCTTCGATTCGTAAAGAGCCTCGTTGACCTCCTCCATAATCTCGTTTCTGACCTCTACGCGGACGCCTATGTCCACGGGACCCGCGCTGCGTTTGACGTTGTGGACGCGGCATTCGGTTTCCAGCCAATCCTCTCCGATGCGTCCCGTGGCCACCACGGTTTTCTGCGCGCGTACGGACAGTATGCCGTCGCGGGTGAATATTTCCGCACCGGTACAACGGTCGTTCTCAACCGTCAGCGACTTGCAGACCGCGTTGAAAATTATGTTGACGCCGCCGTCTTTCAGCGCGTTTTCCACACGCAGATAGAGGGTTTGAGCCTTTTCCGTCCCTAAATGACGTATGGGGCAGTCTACCAGTTTCAGCCCCGCTAAAATCGCTTTCGTTCGTATCCTCTTTATGGCGTCGGTGTCGGTCACTCCCTCCACCTTTTTATCCGCGCCGAACTCGAGGTATATGCCGTCTGTGTAGCCTATCATC
>JAITEJ010000134.1 GCA_031282095.1 Clostridiales bacterium | reverse complement strand
CTTGCCTCGGCCTACGCAGAAAACATTGTCGGGTTTGTCGCGTATTTGCAATATCTCTCCGACAACCTCCAGCCCGGCGGTTTCGGCGAGCCCTTCAAGTTCTTTGAAAATTGCTTTTGTATCCGTTCCGGAAGCGGTCGCCAACGCCAAAACGGCGCGTTTTTTCAGTTTTTTCGGTTTATTTACGACTTCCGCCCTATTTTCAAATTCGGTTATGCGCGACAGCAGTTCAGCGTCGGGAAGACACGATACGGAATCATAGCTGAAAGTCCGCACGCCGTCCGCGTCGGAGTACGAAACGGATATGTCTCGGCTTTCGCCGTACGACACTCCCACCGCGCACATACAATCCAAACGCATATTTCTAAGCGAGCTTATGTCCAAATCGCTCTGTTCCCCCGTACCGTTGGGGTGAGTATGCACGCACCTTACGCCGCTGAATCTGTTCTCGGCGCGCCTCAATGATATATCCTGAACAGGAACCGATATATTGTCGCCTATTCCTATATAAACTACCGCTCCCGCCCGCGATATCAGCAAGCATATTTCACGATTTATTTTGGTCGACAGGGCGCATATAAAGCGCAAAACTTTCCTGTCGATAAAAAGATCCTTATCATAGGATGTGTGAAGCTTTTCAAGATCTTCAAGTACGCTTTTTTTAATTCCTTCGGTGTTTCCGTTAATCAATGATAAAATTCTCCGTCTCTCTAACGAAACGCGCGCCGTGTTCGCGGTTGATAGGTTTACGCCGCCGTCATCCGAACCGTACGAAATGCGCACGGTCAAACAGGCGAAACGATAAACTCTTTTACACTGTGTTTACCGCCCGTAAAATCCCGCTTTTTTTCGAACGCAGGCGTTCCGTCCATAGCCTTTTAAGTGCGGCAAGCTTTTTACGCGTTCACCGCCGTAAAAGTAACTGTCTTTTCCACAGCGGATATTTAAGAGTGCTTTAACTTATCCGCGCGCCGCATAATCCGATGATTCTTCAAGTATAACCATATCGTGAGATAAAGCCTTTTTGCGTATTAATAGCCGTAAAAGTACCCGCCTTTTCATCTGCAGACGTTTGAGTACGCTTTAACTTATCCGCGCGCCGCATAATCCGATGATTCTTCAGGTATAACCATATCGTGCGACAAAGCCTTTTTGCGTGTTAACAGCCGTAAAAGTATCCGCTTTTTCATCTGCAGACGTTTGAGTACGCTTTAATTTATCCGCGCGCCGCATAATCCGATGATTCTTCAGGTATAACCATATCGTGCGGCAAAGCCTTTTGCGTGTTAACAGCCGTAAAACAGCCTCTCTTTTAAAAGTGAATGTTCCTGTCTCTGTTTTTAAGAGCGGCAAAGCCCTTTCACGCGTTCAACGCCGTAAATATATCAAGTCCTTTCAAACTTAGGCGTTTATTATGCGTCCTTTAAACGCGGCAAGCCTTTGGCACGTTCACCGGGCAACAATATCGGTTTTGCAAATACGGATGTTTACGCATATTTTAAAACCCTTTTAACCTATCCGCGAGTCGAATAATTCGGCGACTCTTTAGTTATAGTTATATCGTGCGGGTGACTTTCTATAAGCGACGCGCTGCTTATTTTGATAAATTCGGCATTCTTCCGCAACATTTCTATAGTTCCCATGCCGCAATAGCCCATGCCCGAACGCAGACCGCCCATAAGCTGAAAAATCACATCCTGCAGCTTTCCGCTGTAAGGCACGCGCCCCTCGACGCCCTCCGGCACAAATTTCTTGGCGTTTTCCTGAAAATACCTGTCCTTGCTGCCCGCCGCCATAGCCGATAACGAACCCATACCGCGGTATGTCTTGAAACTTCTACCCTGAAAGATCTCCATTTCTCCGGGGCTTTCCTCGGTACCGGCAAACAGACTGCCTATCATGACCGCCGACGCTCCGCAGCCTATAGCCTTGACTATGTCTCCGGAAAACTTAACGCCGCCGTCCGCTATTACGCGTTTGCCGTATTTTTCGGCTTCTTCGGCGCAATCGGTGATAGCCGTGACCTGCGGCACGCCTATACCCGCGACGACGCGCGTCGTGCAAATGGAACCGGGACCGATCCCTACCTTTATAATATCCGCACCCGCCTCTATGAGGTCACGTACGGCGGCGGCGGTCGCGACGTTACCGGCTATGAGCGGCACCGAGGGGTATTTAGCCTTAATCGCCTTTACCGTTTTAATCACGGAAGCCGAGTGCCCGTGCGCCGTATCCAACGACAGCACGTCTACACTATTTTTTACTAGCTCGTCCACGCGCTCCATGGTGTTGGCTGTTACGCCCACCGCCGCGCCCGCAAGCAATCTGCCGTTGCCGTCGCGCGCGCTGTTGGGATACTGTATGGCTTTTTCTATGTCCTTAATGGTTATAAGACCCTTAAGCATACCGTTTTCGTCCACGATGGGAAGCTTTTCAACCTTTCTCCTGCCGAGAATTTCCTGAGCCTCCGAAAGCGTCGTGCCTACCGCCGCGGTATAGAGCGGTTTTTTGGTCATTACATCGCCTATCCGCTGCGTAAAATCCGTTTGGAAACGCAAATCGCGGTTGGTGAGAATTCCTACCAGTTTGCCCTTTTTCGTTATCGGCACGCCGCTTATCTTGTATTTGCTCATAAGGTTTACGGCGTCGGAAAGGCGGTCGTCGGGACCCAACCGAAAGGGGTCGGTGATTACGCCGTGTTCGCTTCTCTTCACCTTATCGATTTGACCCGCCTGCTCGGCTATGGATAAATTCTTATGAATAATGCCTAAGCCGCCCTCTCGCGCCATAGCTATCGCAAGACGAAATTCCGTAACCGTATCCATAGAGGCGGATATAAGCGGAATGTTTAATTTCAGTTTTTCCGTAAGCTCCGTGGAAAGCGACACTTCTCCGGGCCGTACATCCGATTTTTGCGGCACTAACAATACGTCGTCGAAAGTCAATCCCTCTTTAAGGCTTATGTTCATAGTTTCCTCCGT
>JAITEJ010000091.1 GCA_031282095.1 Clostridiales bacterium | reverse complement strand
TCCCGCGTCGCCTGCTTTATGCACTTTGGAGCTGCCAATATGAAAAACGCCCGTTCTCACGGGCGGCTTTTAATCCAAGGCAATTTTTTGACTACGCTATCGGTGCCAAGCTATGTATTTCAATTCAGCCGTTAACCCCGAAAAATTCAAATTACGCGCGATTTGAACGCGAAAGTTTACCTAACGAAAGAAACTCGCAATACTCTAACCGATTCCATTCGGCTTAACATAGAAATACGCTCCAAACCAATGCTTGAAACCTGTCGCCTTTTTCAGATGCGGTTTATCTTGCCGCTTCTTAAACAGCGTGTGCAAACGTATCCTCTTTCGACTGTGTTGTCGGGGTTTTTATAGGTAACCATGTGCACGTTAGCACCCCAAGTTCTTCTCGTCTTGCGATTGCTGTGGCTGACTTTATTACCCGTCGCCTGACCTTTTTGGCAAACTACGCATACTCTTGACATAGCCTAATCACCTCTCCTGTTTATGTAACGCATGAATTATAACACCTTTCCTCATTTTAAGCAACAAAATTTTCAGATTTCATGAAAAAAATATAATATGTTTATCAGAGGTTACGAATTATAAGAAAAAATAACCGTAAACCCTATGCACTCCGTCATGGCAACGGTGTTTGTCCCGAAAAAATATAATATTTTATATCGCGACACATAAGGATATGAAAATAAAAACGACTTTAATTGCGGCAATCCTTGAAACTTTAACCCAATACCGCAAACTTTAATTGTGATTTTCAGATAACCGGCTTATTAGCTTTTTCTAAAAGTGTAAAACAGGTGTCAACAATTGTATAACTCTCAGACGCACCGACAACGGCGAGAAATGGAAGAGGTGTGGGCACAAAATGCATGGCTCTCAGACGGTAACCGGGGTGACGGTATCGCGGTTGGTGTAAAACAGGTGTCCAAAATTGCTCAACTCTCAGACACCAAACGTGAAGTATCTATTATACGAACGGGTCTATACCTGTCCGAAATTGCACACCTATTTTTAATTTAGCGGGCAGTTTCGGCAATGTTCCCTCCTCGGGCTTTGTCCGTAAAGTCAGCGTCGCAAAATAACGGATAATCAGACTTTACGGTTTTTTTGTCGTCGTCCGTTTGTAAGCCACTCTCGTTCAATCGTATAAAGAACGACAGGTCCTTTGCCGTTATCGCCGCGTCAAACAACTCCTGCAATAAGTCGATGCGTACCTTTCGCCGCGCGAAACGCCGCCGCGAACTGCGAAATCCGCGGCGCACCGACGCATCCTGCGCATCCTCAAACAAGCGGACTCCGCATTGCAGTTTGCCGCCTTTTGTGAGGATTGTATATTCGGCGTCAGCCGCCGCCCAACCGACCGAGTTTGACCCTATGTCGAGACCTAAGTACCAATCTTGTTTCTTCGTTGCCGCCATTTTCAGCCTGTATAGTGAAGTTGCGTTGAATTTAACCACATTACGGTCAGCAACATCGTGTATTTATAACATTTGGGGAAAGGGTTGTATTAAAAACATTTTTCTGAAAGGATTTCCCTGCGTACTCTCTCAAAATGTTGTATGGTTGGAATAGCCTCTGCAGCCCGGTTAATTTTTCACTTAACTCTCAGCCGTTTGTAAGAAGATTCCGACCGCGTCGTTCAGGCTTTTTTGTCGATTAATCAGACGGCGGGTTGTAGTTCATTCGTAAATTTTCCCCTGTCAGAATTTTTTCTATTTATTATACGACAGTCGATTTTAATATTAATTTTTCAGTAAAGCCGAAAACCAAATCTATTTTCTTCGGAATTTTCTAACATTGCAGTCCGTTTCGGATTTCTCTGTTTCTTAAATTTCAATTCGTGAGGAAAGGGCGCGGGAGAGCGTGTATTCATCGGCATATTCGATTACGCTTCCGGCGGGCAAACCCTGCGCTATACGCGTGACCTTTATGCCGAGAGGTTTTATGAGACGGGCAAGGTACATTGCCGTCGCTTCCCCTTCTATATCGGGATTCGTCGCAATAATAACCTCGGAAACGCCGTTTAAACGCGCAAGCAATTCCTTTATTTTCAGGTCGGACGGACCTATGCCTTCCATGGGATTTATCACTCCGTGCAAAACGTGATAGACGCCGCGGTAGCTTTTAATTTTTTCTAGCGCGCTTATGTCGCGCGGTTCTTTCACAACGCATATAACGGACTTATCACGCTCCAAACAAATGTCACAAATGTCGCTTTCGGTAAAATTACCGCAAACGGAACAAAAATGCACTTTCGCCTTAAGCTCCAGAACGGCGTCCGAAAACTCGCGCGCATCCGCCTCAGAACCGTTTAAAACGGCATAGGCATAACGTGCCGCCGTTTTTTCTCCGACTCCGGGCAACTTAGAAAAGCTTGCTATTAATCTTGCCAATGGCTCTATATATCTCATATATGAAATTACCGCCGCATTGTTTTCATCAGCTGCGCCGAAAGCTCCCCCGCGTTTTATTATCTCCGTACAACACTCCGCCACGTTTCGCCGCGACGACGCTTAATCGGATTCCCGTTTCGTTAAAAAATAAGCCGACCGTTCCGCCGCCGCTTTTGCGGTTATTACAAATCAGGTCGGGCTTCGCCACGACTACGCTTAATCGGATTCCCGTTTCGTTAAAAAATAAGCCGGTCGCTCCGCCGCCGCTTTTGCGGTTATTACAAATCAAGTCGGGCTTCGCCGCGCCGGACCGATATAAACGCCGTTCAAACCCTATGACGTCTCCCGAAATATAACTAAGCCGGTTTACCATTTGGTTTTAAAGCTATATCGCGTTGAATACGGGAAAAACGCCGCTTAAATTTGCCGTCCTTCCTTGCGGGGCCATTTCAGTCAATTTACCGCATAATCTATGAACGACACCGCGCTTAATACTTGGAAAAACGTCCTTTAATCCCTGCCGCCGCTGCCGGCGATAATATACAAAACTTTGCCGGGCGGTTTGAAAGCGGCACTGTGCTTAATATCAGAAGAAACACCGTATGGAGGGGTATGATTATGCTTAAGGTCCGCTTTCTCCTTACATCAGACCGCCGAGGTTACCGAACGGTCCCATCGTTTTCTTGTTCAATTCTTCCGCCGCGTTCATAGCGTCGTTAAAGGCCGCCGCGATGAGATCTTCCAACATCTCGACATCGTCGGGATCGACCGCATCCGGCTTAATTGAAATAGAAACGAATTTTTTGTCGCCCGTCAGCACTACCTCCACTAATCCGCCGCCTGACATTCCCGTTACCTCGCTCTCCGCAAGTTCCTCCTGCGCCTTAAGCATTTGCTGTTGCATTTTTTGGGCCTGCGCCATTAATTGTCCCATGTTGCCGCCGCCGAATCCGCCTTTGAATCCCGCCATGATTTTACCTCCCGCCGCACGGTTTATCCGTGCGGAACGTTTTATTTTATTATTTACCGTTTCACTCTGAAAAGAACGAGGGGCGGAGCGTCGCGAGACGTATCCGCCGTTAAATTATAATTTTTATCTCGTTTCCGAAATCTTCCCGCAACTTCGCTATCACGCTTCCGTCGTCTTCACGCTCTTTCACATCGAAAAATACCCCGCCGTCAAAGCCCGCCTCTTTAAGCGCCTCATCAATTTGAATCTTATTGCCGCGTTTTAAAAGTAAGCTGTTTTCGTCGACGGAAACATGTAACTCCCCGTTTTTGAACTCCGCAGTATGGTTTTCCATTTCTATGCCCAAAAAACCGATAGACGCTTCGCGAACGATTCTGGCGGCAGATTTCCATAAAGCAGCGGAGTCGTTATGCGCGACCGCCCCGGTCCGTTCCGCGATCTTATCCGAACTTCCCGAAAGTTGAGCCGCCGAATTTGCGGTCGTGTCCTTTCCTACGGCAGATTTCCGCAAAGCAGCGGAGTCGTTATGCGCGACCGCCCCGGTCCGTTCCGCGATCTTATTCTGACTTTCCGAAAGTTGAGCCGCCGAATTTGCGGTTGCGTCCGCAACTATGCCGTCTCCGAAAACCGCTGCGGATGTCTCGGCGGTTTCAGCCGAAATTTCGGCGTTTACATCCGAACCTACGTTTTTGACCTCAGCGTTCAGATTTTTTTTTTGACTCGCGCCGCCGGGAGCGAGTGAGAGCTGCTCTATTGCCCGCTCTATGAGCGCGAGCCGTTTTTCCAACTCGTCAATACGGATGTCGTCGTTTATACGCGAAGCGGTTTTGACCACCGCCGCTTCAAAAACAATGCGCTGTCCCGCGCTGTAACGAAGCTCGCTCTCGACGGAAGAAAAGCCGTCGAGAGCCTTTATAAGCATACGCAGCGACGACTTATCCGCTAACGCCTTTAGCTTAGCGAAATACTTTGAGGGAAGCTTCAGCGCGGCTTCCGCATCAAGCGCGGTTTTTATAAAAACCGCGTTACGAAACACTCCCGCTATGTCGTTCGCAAGCAAAGCCACGTTTTTACCGAGTCCGAGCACTTCCGCCGAAAGCGACAGCGCACGCCCGGCGTCGCCGTCGACTACAGCTTCCGCAATATCCGAAACCGCGCCGGGATCTCCCGCGCCCAAAACCTCCAATACATTTTCATAGGTGACAACACCGTCCGAAAAAGCTTGGCACATATCCGCGAGCGAAAGTGAGTCGCGGTCGCTTCCGCCGCCCGCGGCAGCGATCAAGCGTACTGCGGCTTCCTCAAATTCAATACCGTTCTCCGTGAAGATGCCGGCAATTTGACCGGCTACAAGATCCTCGGGAATCAACTTGAAATCGAATCGCAGACAGCGCGACAATATAGTAGCCGGAATTTTTTGAACTTCCGTAGTGGCTAAAATAAATATTACGTGTTCGGGCGGTTCCTCTAATGTCTTTAAAAGCGCGTTATAAGCCGATGGGGACAGCATGTGAACTTCATCGATAATATACACCTTTTTAGATGCGAACGCCGGACGAAAATTGATTTTTTCACGCAGATCCCGGATCTCGTCTACTCCGTTATTGGAAGCGGCGTCGATTTCGATGACGTCCATATTGTTGGGACGTAAAAGCTCCCTGCACACGGAGCATTCTCCGCAAGGCGAACCGTCATTCGGCGAAAGACAGTTTACCGCGCGCGCGAATATCTTTGCCGTCGAGGTCTTTCCCGTGCCGCGTGTACCCGTGAATAAATAGGCGTGACCGACCGTCCCTCTCTTGATTTGGTTTTTAAGAGTTTTGACGATATGCTCCTGTC
The DNA here is from genome assembly GCA_031282095.1 of Clostridiales bacterium. The sequence continues at coordinate 823 of JAITEJ010000091.1, read as the reverse complement.
CTATAATTCCTTCAAAGGTATCGGGGCGGTATTTTCTGTAAAGGGAATTGTAATTGCCGCCTTCCATACGCCGGTATAAACTCCTTTTGTTTTCTTAAAAGTGTGACGGCGCCGTCAATAATCCTTACGGTAAATTGCGGCGACATCCTTTCTTTTAAGCCTCGTCTTTCATTAAAACGAAAGTCATACGGCGATAATCCGTATTTCCGTGTCAATATTATTTTATTTATTATATAATAAAAAGACGCCGAACGCAAGTATGTCAGCGTGTAAAAATTAAGGAATACGCTTTTGTTCCCGCGAATAAATACGCCGGACGTTTTCCGCACGGCGGTTTTTTTTCTCCTCGCTCCGTTTCCGAACGCAGATATGCCGGCACAAAAATTAAGGAACACTATTTTATTCCCGCAAATAAATACGCCGGCAACCCCGATGTCTGTCTTTATCAATTTTCCGCACCGTTTGTTTCCGTTATCTAAAAACCTTTGAGAAGCGCGGTATATTCCGCCAAAATAAAAATTGAATAATAGCGTATGTCGGCGGCATACCGCTTATGGATTTGCGACGTCGCAGGAGAAAGATTCTCGAGCGCGCCGGACGCCGCTATGAGCCGAAGCTTCAGCGCGGTGGCGTCGCCGCTTGCGGAATTTTGGTCGAATGCACGTTTTATCGATACGATTTCTTTGCGTAAAGCGTCTATTTCTTTAACGGCTGTGTTGACGGTGATCTCCTCCTTGTCCAATTGCATTGCGATGCCGTACAGCTTTTCTATGATCAACGGCGCATAGGCAAGCGCCGCTGAAAAGGCGGCGCGTTCGCTATC
>JAITEJ010000187.1 GCA_031282095.1 Clostridiales bacterium | reverse complement strand
GCAAACCGAGTTTTTCAGAACAAGATAAAATTCTCCGTAAACTTGCCCCCGGCAAGACGTCCGCGGAAATACCGAGTGAAAATGATAAAGATACAATCCTATATACGGTGCCGTTCGGCAATACGCGCGCAGACGGCAAAATCCGCGACCGCGCCCTTTTCGACAGTATCGCGTGGTTAGCCGCCGCCGCCGCGCGCACAACGGGAATTTCATTCGCTTCCGTTGATACGGTGATCGCAGGCGGTAAACCCTATGTCATGGAGATAAACAGCGGCGTGATGTTGGAACATTTCGCCGCGGCGTCGGATGAAAATTACAAAAAAGCCGAGAGTATTTACGCGGAAGCGTTATCTTGTGTTTTTCCTTAATACATATTAACAAAAGCATTTATACTACGCGCCTGCGTGACTGACGGAATTATCTATAAGCTCGGATTTATCTATAAGCAAAGTTCATTTTAATTCCGTACTTCTGCCCATATACCGGCGTTTTACACGCTTTTCCGATACACAGCCGGTTTTCGACTCGTTGAAGCCTGCGTAAACGGCGGCGGCGGAGAAACGTCCCGACACACGCAATGCCGCCGACCGACAAGGGTCAAGCCGGGCAAAACAGCTGCTGTAAGCCATTATTACAGCACTCATCATACTTTAAACTATCAATAAACAAAGTTTGTTTTCACAACTTCATACTTTTTCCTATATACCGGCGTTTTACGTGTTTTTTCAGATATGCCCGACGGTTTCCGACCCGCTGAGCCGATGTAAACATAAGCGGTTGCGGGGAAAAACGAAATGCCGCCTTCCGTCGGGCTAATCCGGGAAAAACGGCTCATCTCACGGTAGAATTTTCGAAAAATTCCGTTGAAATAATCGTTTGCCGTCTATGCCGCGTCGGATAATTTACGCATATGCTATGCCGCAAAAGACCCGCGCGCCGCGAAAATTCCGCGGATTTTTCCTCTTTACGTCCGAAACAACTTTTTTGCCGCCGACCGTACTTTTTTCAGATTCCGCTTCAGTTTTGTCGTTAAATTCATTTTTTATCCTCCGTTATATTTACGGTCCTTAAACGGGCGGACTGTTCGTCCGGTTTATAACCGCGTTCTCTCTCAAATTACGCAATAATACCGCGGCAAACAAGATCCTCGGCAAGTTCGGACTCAACGCGGCGACGTTACCGCGCACCGGCTGATAAATACCGAGTAACGACGACGCACGCCCATATTTTCTCCCCGACTGCCTATTGCCTCAAATTAGTGTTCACAGAATTTTCGTTTTAATACTTGCCGTGTTTCCTCTCAAAATCGCACACCGCTCGAACGCGTCACGGTAAATTTGTTATTGCAATCCCGCATATAGGCATGGTATGCGTGCGCCGCTCACAAACGCATTTCTCCGAAGCTGCAAGGATAATTTTGGTTTTAACGGGCAATTTATGCGGGCGCAATATGCGCATGACGCCGATAAACCGCGCCGCGGCTACAAAAACAGCGGCTGCAATTGTTTGCCCTCCAACGCGTTTTCGGCGGCGATAGGTAGCAGGCTTAAATCGGCTATCAGGGAGTTATTTTTTTTAAAAGGATTATCCTGTCTGAACGGCACGAAATAGACGTTCTTGGTATTCAGCAACCCGCCCAGATTTTTGGCGTTGGCGCCTAAAGCGTCGTTGGACGATATTGCTATCAGCACCGGGCGGCCGTTGCGAAGCTGCGCTTTCACCGCCATTGTAACCGGCGTATCCGTTATGCCGTTGGCGATTTTAGACAGGGTGTTTCCCGTGCAAGGCGCGACGATAACAAGCCCTAAATTTTCGGACGTACCGATAGGCTCCGCGTCGGGTATGGTGACAAGCGCGTCGCGTCCGCAAAGCCGCTCAAGTTCTTCCTTGAAATCCGAAGCCTTATAAAATTTGGTGTTTAACTGTGCCGCATGGTAGCTTAAAATAGGAGTTATGTCGTACTCCGCCGATTTAAGCGCGGCGATACTTTTCAAAATTTCCCCGAAAGTACAGAATGATCCCGTTACCGCAAGCCCTATTCTCTTCATACATAATTCCCCCGCGCGATTTTTAAAAACGGAGTTTCACATAATCTCCGCGTATCGAATAACCCGTATCCCCGTTACTATATACGGTTGCCGATCAGCCTTATTTCCCAATTATGTTATTTCTAAGACGGCGGTCATTGAACGTTCCATAAGCCGCGCCGCCGATTCCGGCGCAAACCGCGCGGGAATCGCGGGTTCCGCGGCGACTGCGACGCCCGCCGCCGCCGCGGCGACCATGTCGATGCCGTACGGCGGCGAAGCAAGCTCCATGTAAAGCCGCCCGGAGCTTAACGCATCGTAGTCCTTTTCGCTGAAAAGACGCACGGGGACGGTGTTTATTACCGTGTCGTAACGTTTTAAATCCCATTCGCCCGTGACGACAGTCTTTGCAATATGAGCCGCCTCCGCCGCCTTAGAGGTCGTGGCGACGGTGATGTCGGCATGGTTGTTGCGCAAGGTACGCGCCATTGCGCGGCCCACTCTGCCGAAACCTACTATCAGGATGCAAAGTTCGGCAAGGGAGCGTTTCGTCTTGGCGATTAGCACGGAAAGCGCGCCCTCTGCGGTAAGCCACGCGTTTTCCGATATGAAACACTCGTCCTCTGAAAACAGTTTCAGCCGCGAGCCGCGCGTCCTTAAAAGCTCCGCCGCATCACGGTCGGCAAACCCCGCGAATATACAAGCGCCGCCGTCCAATTCCGAAACGTCGCTCACGGTCAACAGCTTATTAGGAGCGAATATATAAACGGGCGCGCCGTTCTCGGCGGTCACCGCTCTGTTTTTCCAAAGTTCTCTTAAAATCCGCACCCTTTCATCGGACTCGTCAAACCAAAGACGTTGCATACGGCTTTCCTCCATGCTGTATACTATGTCAAAAATCGTCCGCCGTGTGAAAGGTGAAACATTAAGGTTTTGTAAAAACATTATGCGAATTTTGACTTTAAACGACACTTTCTTCTCTTTCCGTGTTTACAGAAAGGTAAGAACTATGCTATTATTATTTAAAAGCTATATGTTTTTGCATTTGAAACGGAATGAAGAAGGGGCATCGTGAAGAAAGAAAAATCAATGGAAAAGAAAAATACGGCGAAACCGTTGAAATACAGCCGCGTCCTGTGGTATTCGGTCATGCCGTTACTGATTGCCGCCGCGCGATTGATCTTCGGCGCGCGCACCGACAAAACGGCGCGCAAGGTCTATCGTAAAACACGCGCGCCTATGCTTATTTTGGCGAATCACGTTTCGCCTATAGATTTCATTTTCGTATGCCAAGCCGTGTGGCCCCGGCACATATCTTTCGTCGTCGCGGAAAATATGTATTACCAGAGATTTTTCGCGTGGTTTTTGGATCGCGGCGGCGTCATATGGAAAAAACAGTTTTTGCCCGATTTTTCTTGCGTCCGAAACATAAAAAATCAAATCGACGCCGGCGTCGACGTAATGCTGTTCCCGGAGGGCAAAGTCGCCAACGACGGTATATCCGCGCCCTTCCGAAGATCTTCCGCGAAGCTTATCAAATGGTTAAACTGCCCCGTAGCGGTAATGAATATTTGCGGCGCCGGCGTGTCGAATCCGAAATGGGCGGTTAAGCGCAACCGCAAAGGACGGGTGGAAACCACCGTGAAAGTCGTACTGAGCGCGGAAGAAACGCAAAATCTTTCGCAAGTGGAGATTTTCAGGAAAATCTCCGCCGCTATCGAACATAACGAACACGAGTGGCAACAACGGCGCGGTTTGAAATTCAGGTCGGCGCGTTTCGCGGAGGGCTTGGAAAATATACTCTTTAAATGCCCCGTATGCGGTGAATCATATACGTTCGACAGCAAAAACGACGTCATCGAGTGCGCGAACTGCGGTTTACGCGTGCGTTATTGCAATGACGGCAGTCTGGTTCCGCTAAACGCCGACGCGGCGCGCGGTAACACGGCGAATAAAGAAGCCGGCTCCTTTTCAAGCTCGGTGCCCGACAGAATAGACCGTTGGTCGGTTTGGCAAAGAGCGTGCGTGAGGAAGGAAGCGGAGTCTTCAGCGGATTTCTCCGCGGCTGAAGAGGTGAGCGTCATGATTCCCGACGAAAAAGCCAGGAAGATGACTGTTGCCGGGAAAGGGACGCTTACGTTGACCCGCGGCTCTTTGACCTATGACGGGACTTTGAACGGTGAGAAAACGCAATTGACGTTCGGCACGGAATTCCTATACACTGTCGCTTGTCAGCCGGGAAAAGGTTTGGACCTTTACGACGACAATAACATTTATCACTTCCGCTTCAAAGAAAGGCGCGCGCCCTATTTCTTTGTCACGGTCATAGAAGAGATATACGGTATAAAACATCCCGAATCGCAGGAATGAAAACGATAAAACCGTATTTGACATAACCGCAAACGATTTAAAAACCGCCGGTATTTGTTACGACAAACTTATATGGTATAAACCGCCGTACAACGCAAATGTGAAACCGGAAACCGACGGAATTATATAATTGATATTAAAAACCGCCGAGGATATTTTACGGCAAACTTATACGGCGCAAAACGCCGTGAGACGCAAAAATGAAACCGACTATCGACCTAATTGACATAGCCGTAAACGATTTAAAAACCGACGGAGAGTTTTGCGACAAATTTATACGGCGCAAAACATTGTGAGACGCAAAAATGAAACCGACTATCGACCATATTGACATAACCGTAAACGATCTGAAAACCGCCGAGGAATTTTACGACAAACTCATGCCGCTTTGGGGCTTTGACCTCAATCTAAAACGTGAAAGCTGCGAGCCTGAGGACGATTACCGTCAGATAGAATATGTAAACACAAGCTTCATCTTCAGCGTGGTTCAGGCGGCGGCAAGGGTGCAAAACATCCGCGCCGATTATGAAAGCCCCGGAGCGTTGCATCATCTCGCTTTTCGCGCGAAAAATAACGCCGCGGTAGATGAATTTTACGAGAAATTGCTATCCATAGGCGCGTACGAGGTAATTCCGCCCAAGTTCTATAAGCAATATTCCCCGGACTATTACGCCGTCTTTTTTCGCGATCCGTTCGGTATCAGATACGAATTTGTTTATTACGATGAGAGTAACCGTTAAAATAAAAGTTTCCGCGGGTTATCAAAACAGGCATATCAGCGCCTAACACCGTCATAACTTCGAGCGGTTTTCATATTCGCCGTGAGGCGGTTTTGACGTGCCGCGCGCAATTCTCAGACCGCGAAAATCGGACATGCGTCCGCTTAGTATAATGCGAACAACCGTTAGGCAATTTTACACAAGTTAAAAATCGGATACGGACTTCATTTACCGCGACAAAAACAATCGATACGATCTCTGCGGATTATTAAAACAAAGCCGCCCTACAAAAAAAGACGACCGCAAGACCGCCTTTTTTATAATTGTTTTCACGACACGCCGCTAGCGCTATTTCAGATTTTTGTTTCTGATTCTGTCTCCGATGAATTCGGTTTCCAAAATATCGAGAGTTATCTCATCGTAATATTTACCGTTCACGAAAACCCGTTCGCGAAAACGCCCCGTTTCTTTAAAACCCGCCTTTTTGTAACACGCAAGCGCGCGTTTATTGAAACCGTACGTACTGATACCTATACTGTGCAGATTCAGATAATTGAAACCGTAATCCAACAGCAATCCGACGATCTCCGCGCCTAAGCCGCGGCTTCGGTTTTCTTCATCGCCGATAAATAAGCCTATTTCGCCGTAACGGTTGCGGTGCTTTATGATGTTAAAGCCGCAATTCCCTATGAGTTTGTCGTCTTTTAAGCACACTATGGCAAAATGCCTGTCATCTCCGCGCAAAGCGTCCTCCAGCCAAGCCTTTTCCCTGACGACGGTCAAAAGATTTTCGCCTTGCAAACCGTCAGTCACGCGAAAGTCGTTAAGCCACTCGGTATACTGTTCCGCGTCCTCAATTCTCATCGGTGAGAGATATATCCTGTCTCCGACAAGCTTCTTAAAATATTTTTCAGACATATATCTCTCCTTTGAAGTAAAAATCGATAACCGGCGCTTTTCTCATCGCTGTAAACGTATTTGCCCCGCAGAAACCCGCGCCGCAAGCTTTCGGCTTTTCATTACCGAGAAATTTACCGTTTAACGGCGTACGTATTGCCCGAGCGTTTAATACGGTACAATACAGGTCGCCGAGAAGCTTTCGGCGAATTCAGCATATACTCCGACTCAAAACCGAAGAATTCAATTCCGATCAACGACCGAGTTACCCTCACAGGTCGCCGAGAAGCTTTCGGCGAATTCAGCATATACTCCGACTTAAAACCGGGAAATTCAATTCCGATCAACGACCGAGTACCCTCACAGGTCGCCGAGAATCTTCCGGCGAATTCAGCATATGCTCCGACTTAAAACCGGAGCATTCAGCTTTTCCGTCAACGACCGAGTTACCCTCAAGTTTGCGGCTTTCCTCTTAAGAAAGCTTTACCGTTTAACTGCTTCCGCGCTGTCTGAGCGTTTCGTAAAGTACGATACCGGCCGCCACTGAAGCGTTCAGCGAATTCAGCTTTCCTTTCATCGGTATTGACACGACGCCGTCGCAAAGCTCTCTCGTCAAGCGTTTAACGCCGTCGCCTTCTCCGCCTATCACTATGGCGACCGCTCCCCTGAGATCCGCGGAATCAATCGGATTCCCGTCCGCCTCCGCGGCGTAAACCTTGACAAATCTCTCTTTAAGTTCGCGGATAACGTCGTTTATATTGCCGACTTTCGCGCAAAGCACATGCTCCGCGGCTCCGGCGGACGCTTTTATCGCGGTTTCGCTTACAGAGGCGGCGCGGTGCTTTCCGATAATGACGCCGTGCGCGCCGAGACACTCCGCCGAACGCATAACCGCGCCCAAATTCATAGGATCTTGAACGCCGTCTAAAATCAAAATCACGGGCTCTTCTCCGCGCGTTTCGGCAAACGCGAAAATATCGTCCGCAGACGCGTACTCGTATTCCGAAATCTCCGCCGCCGCCCCCTGATGCTTGCCGCCGGGCGAAAGCTTGTCGAGAACGGCTTTCTCGGCATAGACCACGCGCGCGCCGGCGTCTTTCGCCTGTCGCGCTATCTCTCCCAACTGCCTGTCCGTATTGCCGGAGAGTATATAAACTTTATCCGTTTTTCCCGCCGATAAAGCTTCCTTAACGCTGTTCTTACCCGAAATAATCATTTGAAATAAACTCCGATTTTCAAAACCTCAATTTTTTGCTTTGTAAAAAATGTTTGAACCGACTCTATGTCACAGCCGTTCATAACGTTAAATTCACTTCGCGCCGTTCGCCGCGAAATCAAATAAAGCCTCAAGCCGTTCGCGATTGCCCGAAAGATAAAGATAGCCTATAAGCGCCTCAAAACCCGTGGCGCGTTTATATTCGGCTTCATTGGCATTTTTTGCGAAATGCGACGGTTTAGCGTTGCGCGCGCGCCGATAAACATCCGATTCGGCTTCGTTCATAAACTCGGAAAGCCGTTCCGCAACCGCGGATTGACTTACCGCGCTGACCTCTTTCACGGCTTTCGCTTCCAACGCTCCGACTTTGGCGTCCGACGACGACGCCAAACGGCACCGCACGTAAAGCGAATGCACGGCGTCGCCTACGTATGCCAACACAAGCGGATTTAAAAAACGCGTTTCTTCCTCCGTTAAAGGAGCGGTATAAATCGGTTCACAGTTCATCTAAATATTATAACAGAAGCGTACGGCATAGGCAAGCAAAAAATCACGCGGGGAATACGTCGTGTGTCAGATATATGACGGTTTGGTATTGACATTGGTGTGATTGCGTTGTATGATATAAGTATGAAAAAGTCGCTTATCTTAAAGAACTTCCGAATCGCTCTTGCGGCGGCGGCGTTTGCCGTTTTAGCCGCGGCTCTTGCCGCTTGCGGCGTGTTCCGCGTGCCGCTTCAAAGCATAGTCTTTGCCGACGAGTATCTGAATATTTATGTCGGACAGGAAATTACGATTAACTACAAGCTAAATCCGCTTACAACGACGGACGGCTTTACGTTGACTTCAAATAATCCGTCCGTGGCGACCGTGGACAAGTCCGGTCATGTAAAAGGGGTGTCCGAAGGGCAGACCAAATTCCGCGCCGCATCCGAAGACGGCAAGGTTACGGCGACCATAGACGTATACGTTCAATACGACTCTTTGCGGGACGCCACGCTTACGGCGACTAAAAACCGAGTGCAATATTACGACGGCATCGCATCGTCGACTCCCGCCGGCGTGGAAATGCTGATCACCGTCAACGAGCCGAACGATTACACGAACGGCGATTATATATACGAGTGGTTTGTATATAACGACAATGAAAACGGCAATAATTACGAGTTGAGCAAGGCGGAAATAGCCGCTATGGTCACGGCGGGCGAAACCGATAAATTCAGAAAATGGACGGCTTTCGATTCCTATTCGGAAACCTTTGCGATACGCAAGATCAGGGGCGAAGCGATAAGCATGTTCGCGCGGGTCACCGAAAACGGCGGCTACGCGCCGAAAACCGTATATACGAATTTAGTTACTTTCGGCGTCTATGACGAGATGAAGGGCGTGACCATCACCGTTCCCGAAAACAGCGGTCTCGCGTTGCTAAGCGACGGAAACTACATAGCGCAGGTGGGCAAGCCTGTCATTTTAGAGCTTACGTGGGAAAAGAATTGCAACGCCGCTCCCGATATAACGTGGCTGTGGAGCGAAAAGTTTTCCGCGGCGGGCAGTTTCACCAGCGCGGCGGAGGTTCCCGGACAGAAAAGCCGCCGGCTGTGGTTTACGCCGACCTCTTTGGACGGACAATATCAGATTTCGGCGCGCGCCGACAACGCGAACGGTATGAACGTAGTGACCTTCGTTACCCGCAAGGCGGACGTTTCAGACGTGGTTCTCTCCGCGGCGGCGCCGGACGGAACAGCCCTCGACAGTTCTCGGCTGTATCAGCAGACGTCCGCCGTATATCCGGTGACGTTCACCGTTAATTGGAATAAGAGCGACGCGGGGGCGGATAAAGCCGTCGAGTGGTACGTAAACAATGTACGGCAAGAAACCGAAGACCTTACCTTTACGCTCGAACCTACTTCGGAAGTAAAGAATTACGACGTTTTCGCACGGGTGTTTTATGACGACCGCTTGGGCGAGAAAGTGTTCGCGCAGTCCGAAACGGTCACCGTTTACGTAACGGAGCGTTTCGACGCTATAAATTCGGCGGCGATTTCCGTTGAAAATCCCGATATGTTAGTACAGAAAATCGGCGGCGCCAACGCGCAAAGCTTCGCCGTTCACTTAAACGTCCTGCCGGCGGAGTCCGTTAACCCGAAGGCTTCCGCGGTTTGGTATAACAACGGCAGGCTCATGGAGAACGTAACTTGCTCCTCCTCAGGCTTTATAACGTTTACTCCGTCGCCCGGCGAAAACAACGTATACGCTGTGATCGACAATGTAAAAACCAATACCCTGACTGTTTTCGCGGTTACGCAGACCGAGGCTCAAACGCGCGAGAGCTATATGGAGAATACTTACGTTTGGAACGGTGAAAACAAAAACGCGTGGCTTTCCTACGCCGACGAAGTCATCGCGGCGATACAATATCAATTGTTGACGCATACCAAAACCGCGGAGTTCTTTATTCCGTACGCGACCAACTTTCCCGACGGCACCACGTTAACCGCCGCTATAAACCGCGCGCTGTATTCTTTCGAGCTAGGCGCCGGCTTAATGGGTTTCAATTATAATGAGACGCCTTCCGGCTCGGGAAAGATCTTGACCGTCACTTTGGCGGACGAGTACATGAATAAGCCGGAGGGTCCGACAAAGCCTTTCGCAAGTAAAGACGGCGGCAGCGTTCCGCAGGCGCTGTCGTACTTTGTCAATATAGACGGCGTACCCTATATTGACGATGAAAACGACAGGGAACTGTTCATAGAATCCGCGCCGCTCTATCCCGTCGCCGTCACCAACTCTAATATGCTCTATCTCGCAGTTCAATCAGGTTACCGTCCTCAGTTTAACGGCGATGAAAACGGCGACGCCCTGCAGGCATTATACGACGACGCTGTCAAGGTCGCCAAAACCATCATATCCGACGGCATGTCCGACTTTGAAAAGGTGCTTGCCATTTACGATTGGCTTATATACTGCGTCGAATACGACTATAAAACAGCGGATTATGACGACAGTACATGGTATATCGAAAACTGCTTCTTTTTAGAGGGCGTTTTCAACACCGTAAACAGACTTGCCGTATGCGACGGCAAATCTAAAGCTTTCGTCCTGCTCTGCGCTATGGAAAACATAACCTCCGTGCGCGTAATAGGCACCGCGTCCTCAAGCGTCGGGAACCGCGGCAATCACGCGTGGAATAAGGTGTTGCTAGACGCCGATCCTTATGACGACGACGCCGTAAAGCGTTGGTATGCGGTTGACACTACGTGGGGCGACAGAATGATTACGACGGGCGGAGGAAAAGGATCGGAGTTCCTCCTGCATTCCTATTTTCTCATTTCAGACGGGGAGCTATCCCAAACACACACCGAACTCACATATACGATCCCTCCGAGCGAATTCGTCTATAAAGTCGATTATCCCGCCGCCGAGTCCTCTGTGGCGGCGCTATACTTTAAAACCTCAACCTTTGACGATACGGCATATGATTTCTACATTGAGACCGCAGCGGAATTGAAGTCTTTCCTGTCGTTTTTTAAGACGCAGACCGCGGGCGGCTTTTCGCCTTTTGTAGAGATTATTTTCGTGGGTACTGAAAACAATTTCCAGTCCGCCGCTTTCTTGGCGGGAGTTTCCGTAGACTCCGTTTTTATCGTAGACTCCGTCGGCGGATCGTCTGTCTACCTGTTCCGCATAAAGGTGTGACTAATAACTATTCCGACAACGCGGGAACGTATTTTAAAATCAACAAAATGAAACGCGGCTGACTGCGGGAGATTTTCTCTCGCAGTCAGCGTTTTTAATTACGGAAAGCAAGCGTTGCAATATACGGCAAGCCGTCTGTTTACGTGTTTCGCATAAATGCGAACCCGAACGATTCCGATAACGCGGCAACGTATTCGTATTTCAAATCCGATAAAATAAAACGCGGCTGACTGCGGGGATTTTCCCGCGCCGACCGCGTTTTTAATTACAACGGGCAAACGTTGCGCTGCAATTTTTCCGTTTCACCGCGAACATAAGCTTGATTCACGGAGCATAAGGGAGACTGCGTAATTCCCTGAGGAGCATTATTTAAAAAGTGATTTTATTATCCATCGCCACAAGGAACATGCCTTTTCTTACGCCCTCGTCGACGCAATAGTTGATATATTCCGCGCTGTCGGCGGCGGGTTTGGAGAAGCCGAGCAGCTTTGCCGTCTCCGTGATGAGATCGGCGCGCGGCACGGACACGTAACGCTCTACTACGCAGCGGGCGGCGGCGATAAACTCGGCGGGATGTATTTCGCTTATACCGCGTTTAGCCGCGCCGTCGTTTTTGGGACGGTAATAGTCATATGTTATGACCTCGGGCGCGGCGTAGAACGCCACATCCTCGAAAGTGACCTTGAGATGGGCGAATTCTTCCAAAATTTCATTGATTTTAGCTGCCGCCTTGGTGTTGGTGCGGTTTATGCCGTATACGGTGAACAGCTTGCGTTGCAATACGCTTTCGGCTATCGGTTGCTCCGTGTTGATGATCGCCTCCGCCTTTTGACGTATCGCCGCCTCGTTCTTGACGTTGAGTACGAACTCGTTGCCGCCCTTGGCGATTGCCTTTACGGGAACCGCCTTGTAATCGCGCTTAAACTTCGTGGCGGCGTTTTCGGGCAAGGACTTAAATTTGCCGGACTGTAAATTCGCCAAACGTTCTATATACGCCTTGACGCGTTTTATTTCCCTTTTGGGATTTTGCAGGAAGTTGACCGTCCACATACGGTAGAGATTCCAACCGAGAAGCTTCAGCGTTTTTACCTCCAACACGTATTTGTCGCGCACGGATTTAACCTCTCCCGCCTGAAGGCTGTCGCAGAGGATACCCAACAGATATTTGTTCTCATCGTTGGGGTCTATAACTCCCACGTCGATTTTGAAGCCGCTGTCTCCGACGTTGCACTCGCAGCGAATGCCTTCCCTCTTAAGCTCCTCGGCTATATACATACCGACGGTCGCCTTATCCTCCCTGACTTCGCCGGCGTTAAGCGCAAGCATCGTCTTGCCCTTGTCCGCGAATTCCAAAAAGGCTTTAAGCCCCAGTACGCCCTTGGAAGTTGTCTTTGCGAGGTCTATCATATCGGAGGTTATGGACGAGAACATATGCATTTCACTCTTTGCCCTCGTGACCGCGACGTTGAGCCTGCGGAAACCGCCCTGCTTATTTAACGGTCCGAAATTAAGCGACAGCCGGCAGTATTTGTCGGGGCCGTATCCGACCGAAAAGTAAATTATATCGCGCTCGTCGCCCTGAACGTTCTCCAAATTTTTGACGAATAACGGCTCGTCGCAAGAAAACGCGCGGGCGTCCAACTTGTGCTTCGTTATTGCCGCCGTCAGTTTGTCCTCTATCAGAGACCTTTGAGCGCTTGAGAAAGTCACTATGCCTATGCTCGATTTATCCAGAGGGTCGGACAGTCTGGCGACGACCGCGTCGACAAGCGCGGCGGCCTCCTCGGCGTTGGTTTTCGCGCCGCCTCTGTCGTATACGCCTTCGACATAATGGAACATGACCTTAGACGACAGCTCGTTCGGAGAAGGAAATGTGAGCAGCTTATTTTCATAGTACATGGCGTTGGAAAAAGATATAAGGCTTTCGTGCTTACTGCGGTAATGCCACAACAGATGATGTTCGGGAAGCCCCACGGCGATCGCCTCGTCCAACACGCTCTCTAAGTCCTCGTCCTCCAAATTATCCTCGTCCACATAGTCGGAAACGAAAAAGGACGTCGGCGGCAGCTGATTGGCGTCTCCGACGATAACCACCGTTTTACCGCGCGCCATCGCTCCCACCGCCTCCGCCGTGGGAACCTGCGACGCTTCGTCGAAAATCACTATATCGAATTTATCATCGTTGATTTCCAAATATTGCGCCACGGAAATAGGGCTCATCAGCATACACGGCGCGGCGATTTTGACGATTTCGGGAATGTCTTTGAACAGCTGACGCAGCGTAAGCCCTTTCATCTTGGACTTGACCGCGCGGGCAAGCATAAGCCGTTCCATCGCGAAGTCGTCCGAATCCCTGTTCAGCCCCGCGATAAGCCGCGCGTGTATTTCCCTTCTCGTAATACTTTGAAATTCATCGTTAAGACGGCGGAAACGGTCTATGGACTCCTCCGTAACGGCGGCGGAAAACTCGTTCAGGCGGTCGTC
>JAITEJ010000117.1 GCA_031282095.1 Clostridiales bacterium | reverse complement strand
TAAGCATCGCGGGGACAAGCTGATCGGAGGTTAAGCCGGAAAACCCGAACAGGCTTGTCAGGCTTCCGGAGAAGTAAGCGCCGCCGCCGATGAGCAAGGCGAAAACGGTGCTTACCGCGGTGCCGCGCTTGATAGCCGCCCCGTCCTTTATGGCGTAGAATTTGTGAATGGATTGAGGCAACGCCCAAATGCCGAAAGATGTCAGGAGCGTCATGATTATGACATTGAACAGCGCGCCCTCGAAAAAGTCGTTTCCGGCGGCGGGTAACAGCGCGAACGAAGGGTTATTTTGCAGAGCGGAAAGCCCCTCTCCCCAGTTTACGCTGCTGTTTCCGAGCAACGCGAATATCATAACCGTCACGCCGACCAACATAATCACGCCTTGGAAGAGGTCGGCGACAGAGGATGCGAAATAGCCGCCGAAGAAGAGATAAAGCGCGGAAATCACCGCTAAAATAACGATTGCCAGGATGAAATCAAGTCCGAAAACCATATTGAATATGTGCGCCAAACCCTGATAAACGGATGAAGAATAGGGCACGAGAAAAACGAAGATTATAACGGAAACCAACAATTTGAGCTTAGGCGAGCCGTAACGCTTGGCGAAAAAGTCCGCCATAGTCGTGGCGTTTAAATTCTGAGACATTGCGCGCGTGCGTTTTGCCAGAACCTTCCACGCCGTAAAGGTGCCTAATACGGCGTTACCGACGCCTATCCAAATCGCCGCGAGCCCCCAACTGGAGCCGAACCGTCCGGCGTATCCGATGAAAACTACCGCCGAGAAGTAAGTTGCGCCGTAGGAAAACGCCGTCAACCAACCGCCTACCCCCCTGTTTGCAAGAAGAAAATCGTTTACGGACGCGCTCTTCCGTCTGAATATTACGGCGATCGCCGCCATAAGGGCGATGTAAACCGACAAGGTTATGTATGATGCGGCGATCCCGTCGGCGGCGCCGACCGATAGATAAAACATAAGTAGCTCCTAAGAAAGTGTTTCAGGCGTTTTTTCTTCGCGCGCGAATGCGTTTGAGGTCTTTGTTCGAGGGCATTTGGACGCCATGGAAAGCGTTTTTTCTCGCGCGCGAATGCGTTTCGTTAAATCCGGCGCAAGGAAAACAGAATCGTTTTATGTGTTTTTTCTTCTCGCGTACAAACACGTTTTTTAAATTCGGCGTCGGAAAAACAGAACCGTTTAGGGCGTTTTTTCTTCCCGCGCGCAAACGCGTTCCCGCGCGCCTTACATAAAACCTATGACATATATTTTATTTCATATCCGCTCAAAATGCAAGCCCTAATTTAAAAAAAGGGACGCCTCATTTAGGCGGAACTAAAAACGGACTTAACGCCGCCACGGACTTATGGGGGGCGGCACTGTAACCGATGGAGCGGATAATTTTCGCCGCGCTTATGACGCCCTTAACATTGCGTATATGCGATATGCGGACTTAACACCGCCACGGACTTATGGGGGCGGCACTGTAACCGACGGAGCGGATAATTTTCGCCGCGCTTATGACGTCCTTAACATTGCGTATATGCGATATGCGGTTTTAGAATCGTCTTGCGGGAACGGCAAACCGGCGGATTTATATGTGCGCGATATGCGGTTTTACCGTTCGGCGTCATTTTTTATATACCGAGCCGTCTTTAACTCTGTATGTATGTGATATGCGGTGCCATAGAACCGCATTGCAAAGGCGGCGAACAAGCAAAGCGGACAAAATGCCGCGCTATACTTTGTTTTCAACGCCGCGCTGACAGATGACACGGTGTTTTAGAACCGTATTTTTTCCTCAATAAACGGAATTAACTCTTCAGTTTTGAGTATAACCTGACTCATAGTGTCGCGGTCGCGGAGCGTGACCGTGCCGTTGTTCAACGTATCGTCGTCAACGGTGACGGCGAAAGGAGTCCCTATCGCGTCCTGACGGCGGTAGCGTTTGCCTATGCTGCCCGTTTCGTCATAAGCGGTCATAAAGCGTTTTGACAGATTTTCAAACAGGTTATTGGCAAAATCGCCGTGGCGTTTTTTGATAAGCGGAAGAACCGCAACCTTGTACGGCGCGATTGCGGGAGACAGCCGCATAATCTCGCGCGCTGTGCCGTCGTCCAAAGTCTCCTCGTCGTAAGCGGCGGCGAGTACGGTAAGGAAAGCGCGGTCCGCGCCTATCGTCGATTCCACGATGAAAGGAATGAACTGCTCTCCGGTTTCGGAGTCCAAATACTTCATACTTTTGCCGGAGAACTCGCTGTGCCTGCCGAGGTCATAGTCGGTGCGGTTGTGCGTGCCGTTGATTTCTCCCCAGCCGAACGGGAACAAGAACTCTATATCGCACGCGGCTTTTGCATAAAACGCCAGTTTTTCGTGGTCGTGAAAGCGCAGTTTATCGGCGGGAACGCCCAAATCAATAAAGAATTGCAGCGCGAACCGCTTCATCTCGTCGTAAATCGCCGCATCGGAACCTTCACGGCAGAAAGTTTGATACTCCATTTGATCGAATTCCACGGTGCGGAAGATGAAATTTCCGGGAGTAATTTCATTGCGGAACGCCTTACCTATCTGCCCTATGGAGAATGGGAGCTTAGCGCGCGCGCTGCGCTGTACGTTGAGGAAATTTACGTATTCGCCCTGGGCGTTTTCCGGCCGCAGATAGATTTTGATTTTGGAATCCTCGGTTACGCCGCGGTAGGTTTCAAACATCAGATTAAATTCGCGTATATCCGTGTAATCGGACGCTCCGCATTGCGGGCAGGGAATTTTGTGCGTTTTGACGTATGCCGCCATCTGCTCCTTGGTTAAGCCGTCCGCATGGGCGTCGGCGTCGAAAGAATCAATGAGAGTGTCCAAACGGTGGCGCGCCTTGCACGCCTTGCAGTCAACGAGAGGATCCTTAAAAGAGGCGACATGCCCGCTTGCCTCCCAAACGCGCGGATGCATAAGTATGTCGGCGTCTACCTCGTACGCGTTTTTACGTTCCTGTATAAACCGTTTGCGCCACGCGTCCTTTATGTTGTTTTTCAGACGGCTGCCGAGCGGACCGTAATCCCACGTGTTGGCAAGCCCGCCGTATATTTCGCTTCCCTGAAAGACGTAGCCGTATTGCTTGCAAAAGTTGACAAGCTTCTCCATGTTGAATTCCATAGTCGTTTTCTCCGTAAGACATAAATTTGTCGAAAGCGCGGGCGCTGCTCCTCAAGTTGCGAAACGTTCGGCGGCGTATATGCTTTCAATGCGTAATGTGAACGGATTATATCACAATATTTAATAAATATCAACTCTTTGACCGAAACGATATTAGGTGTTATAATAATAAAAAATGCGGCGGCGAAAGAGAGGAACGTAACCGCCGGCTCGATCAAGACCCGAATACAAATTCGCTTTATCTACTGCCTTATCGGGTAGCGGTTGCTCGACGTTTAAAATCGGTCGAGGTGAACTTCATGCCGAAGAGAAATGCTTTCGTATTCGGTTTATCCGTTGCCTTATCGGGCAGCGGTTGCCCGTCCTTAAAAAGCGAGAGGTGAACTTCATGCCGGAGGGAAATGCCCTTGTATTCGTTTTATCGGCTGTCTTACAGGTCAGCATTTATTTGTCCTTTAAAAGCGGTCGGGGTGAATTTTTTGCCGAAGAGAAGCCCCGCGGCTTATGCAAACTCTAAACCCTCGTTCTGACAAGCGGAGTAAAATATGAAATATAAAATCACATTCGCGTATAAAGGCACGGCGTACGCAGGTTGGCAGCGGCAGCGAAACGCCGTGAGCGTGCAGGAGGTTCTTGAGGCAGCGCTCGGAAAGCTTTTCGGAGCGCCGTGTTCGGTGACGGCGAGCGGGCGCACTGACGCCGGCGTACACGCCGCCGGTCAAGTCGCTCATTTTAATGCTGAGACGTCTATTCCGCACGATAAAATACCGTTTGCGGTGAATACATTGCTGCCGCCGGATATAAGCGTCTATGCGTGCGAGATTGCTCCCGAAGATTTCAATGCGAGGTTTTCGGCAAAACGAAAGACATATTCATATTCATTTTACACCTCGTCCCATATAAATCCTTTGAAAAACGATTTGGCAAGTCATATTCCGTACGCCCTCGACCTGAAGGAAATGCGGCGCGCGGCGGCGTTTATGGAGGGTACTCATGATTTTAAATGCTTTGAGGCGGCGGGAAGTATCGTAAAAAATACCGTACGCACGCTGTATTCGTTGACGGTTTCGCGTACGCCGCCGTTATATTATCCGTCGCCGGCTGAATTCGGTCAAAAAAAGTCAGACGCAGTGAAATGCTATTCATCGTGCGGGGAAAGCGCCGCGTACGCTTCGGCGCCGCATTCTCCGTCCATGCCTGAATTCGGACGGGAAAACTCCTGCGCGGGAGAACGCCCTTCGTCGTGCGGGGAAAGCGCCGCGTACGCTTCGGCGCCGCATTCTCCGTCCTTGCCTGAATTCGGACGGAAAAAATACGCGGGAGAACGCCCTTCATCGTGCGGAGAAAACGACCCTTGCGCTTCGGCGCCGTCGATTCGCAATCTTGCGGGGGAGGATTATCAAATCACCGTGACCGGCGACGGCTTTCTTTATAATATGGTGCGCATAATCGCGGGAACATTGGTTTACGTCGGTATGGGCAAAATATCTTCCGGAGATATTCCGTCCGTTCTTTTAAGCCGCGACAGAACGCGCGCGGGCAAAACTCTCCCCGCCAACGGTCTCACGTTGGTTTCGGTGGAATATTGAGCCGGACAGACGATATTCACGCTGTTCTAATGCCGTATTTCTTGCCACGCCGTTTTCGCTTTTCAGGTTTTCGTTCCGCTATCATGCGGCGTGTATAACGCGGAAATATGGTCCGGACTATCCGTTCCTTACGTTAATATCCGAATGTTATTTCTCATGTTCCGACAAATGCAGAGTGACTATAGCGGAGATGTAGCCCGGTTTATCGGCCGTTATGGCAATTTCCGCGTCCCGCGGTATATCGAAAACGGAAAGATCGGCGTAAAAGCCGTGTTCGTCCGCGAGAATAGCCGCGGAGACTTCCGCTCCGTTTACATATATCGTAAATTCCGTTTCGGGCTCCCCGAACTTCCATCTCAGGATATCGTTTTCACAGGTCACATTCACGAACTTCGGCATGTTTGCCTTTCTTAAGCTTTCGGCTCCGACCGCGGACTGTTTACCGTTCGCGCGGCATACCGCATATATCTCGTGCGGCGACGGCTCTGAAAGCGCGAACGTGAGGTCCACCGCTATATACGCTCCCTTCGTTTCGGTTTCGGATTCCGCCGTGAACGACGGCGAATTGCCTTTAACCTCCGTTATCCGCCATTCTCCGTTCTCAAAAACCATGGTGATATACGGATGTCCGTCAATATAAACGCTCAATCCGTCCGCGCCGCGAGGCAGCAACAAAATATACATGATTTTGCCGTCATCCGCTTCATAGAACAATCCGCCTTCGGGAGCGGCGGGCGGCAGAAATACGGCGATCTCCGTTTCCTCCGACCTAACGGCATAATTTCTTCCGTAAATTACTATTCCCGCGGCCTCCGCCGATATACGGTATATTCCGGAAGCCGTAATTGAGCCGGCGACGTCAAAGAAGGTTTCGGTTATCTCTCCTGTATTTTCGCCGTTTATATAAACGGTATAGCCCGCCGCTCCGTCTACGGCGTCCCAATATACGATCCCGTTTTCTTCCCTCAGCGCGGGCGGATCGGGCAGTTTCGCGAATCTCGCTTCCAAAAACATCTCGTAGGCGTCCGCCTTTATTTCGTAAATCTCATAAGCGAACAAGTCTCCGCCGAATTCGTCGTACCAGCCCAAAAACAAATCCCTGTCCGTACTCTTAACGGCAGTAAGCTTAACCTTATCTCCCATAAAACAGCGGTAACTCCCGTCCTCCGCAGAATACGCTCCTTCGGCCGAAACTTTCCCGCTGCTAACATAAGCGACATTTAACACGCAGTATCGTTCAAATACAACGCTTAAAACCGTATCTTCCGTAATATAACGCTCGGCTTCTTCTCGCGGCAACATTATATTTCCCATGCTCCAGCTCTTAAGCATATTGCCTTCCGCCGCCTGCGCGCGAAGAGACAGCTTAACGACGCCGTCGCCTCCGTTCTCGAAAAACCTCTCTCCGCTCAGTTTCTCCCCGTTTACGAACACAACCCCGCCGCCCTCTACGGATGCTTTCAGAATATATCCCGTCACTTTCGCGGCAACCTTACGCACGCCTTTCAGTTCAACGCCCTCCGCATTTCCCGTAACGGCGTAATACTCTATATCGTAATTTTCCGACACAAATGTTAGAATGTCCCCGAAACTAAGTTCGGATAAAGAAAAACCGCCGTCGTCGGCGGTGTACGCGGGCGTATCCAAGCCCTCGCCGTTTATCCGTATCTCCGCGCCTCTTATTCCCCGCTTGTCCGAGGATGTCCCGTCCGCGGTTTCATCCGTCATAACCTCCTCAATTATCCGTCCGCTCACCGAGTAACTGTCCGGTTCTCCGCCGTCCTCGGCGCACGCGCCGAATAACAATAATCCCGCGATTATAAACACGCCTAGAATACATACCCTGCATCTGCACATTTCTTACAATTTCCTTTATCCTGAGTTTTCCATCCGCTGAATCTATCCGGGCAAATATGTTCGATATATGCCTTTATTGAGCGTATCTATGTTATTATAAATTTCCCTGCTGTCGCCGCGAACGGCGTAAACGGACATTAAAGCCGCCTATTAAATATATACAAATTACCTAAACTCCTGCAGTCCGCCGCCGCTGACGATGTAACGGTTCTTGCGCCGAGGACTCAACAAGGATCGTCGACTTGCAGTCCGCCGCCGCTGACGATGTAACGGACGTTGAAGCCGACCGGTTAAACATAACCGCATATAATCGTATAGGACCTCACGTCTTCGCGGGCGGCGTAACCGGGTATGATGCTCAAGAACTTGACGCTCTTCTGTTTCTATACTTCATGTCTTCGCGAGCGGCGTAAACGGATATCGCGGTCTGCCGATTAAAAACTTTTTATTGCATCTTTTAGGAGTTTAACGTTAAATCTTTATATTCCGTCTTCCCACGGATAGCGGCGAAAGTACAATATGCCGTCGTCGTCCAACAGACTGGCGGCATGGCGGTTAATGTCTGCGCCCATACCCTGTTCATGAAAAGAAAAGCTTGCGCCGTCCGTCATAATTATGTGGTCAAACAGGGTGACGTCTATGCTTTTCAGCGCAACCGCCGCTTTCTTCGTAAAATTTATGTCCGCGTTAGACGGCTCCGCTATTCCGCTCGGATGATTATGCGCTAAAATTACGCTCACCGCTTTCTGCCGCAATGCGACGTCGCATATGTCGCGCACATCCAACGATACGTTGTTCGCGCTCCCCTTACCCAGTTTCTGTACCGTAGTCAGTCTGTTATGCGCGTCCAAACAGATAAGATAAGCGGATTCCGTATTTCTTCCCGCCAAATATCCTTTAAGGAACTTTATCAATGCGTCTTTGCCGCTTAACAACGGCCGCTCTTCCGTCTGCGAACGCAGATACGCGCGGTATATACCCGGCAGCGCGCTCAAAAACACCGCCGCGTTCTTAGTTACTCCCGGCACCGTAAGCAGATCGTCCGCCTCCGCGTTCAGCACGTTCGCCAACGACCCGAACTTGGATATAAGCGCGTGCGCTATATCGTTAGTGTTGCGGCGCGGAATAACCGGATACAGAAGAAACTCCAAAATTTCGTGGAATTCCAAATCCTCCGCTCCGCTTCTCAATACGCGCTCCCGCATCCTGTCCCTATGCCCGTCATGTATGTTGTCGCTCATAACAGCCTTTCTTCTCGTTGCTTACACTGACGTCGCGGTCGATTTTACGCCGGTTTTTTCTATTGTCGTGTAAACAACTCCGTATATAACGAATTCTTATGTAATACGTTTGTTTTTTCAAGACGCCGTTTCGTTCGTTACGTCGCCGTTTTTTTCTCTGTCCGATAAAATGAATCCGAAATGATCGCTGCGGATATCCGCTTACATGCCGGCTTCCAACCGAACGTCTTATTACCGCGTTTGCCGCCGTATCAAATACTATCGCCCTACTTGCGGCATTGTCGTACACGTTTCGGTTGATTGAAAACGGCCCTGCATGTCGAACGCGGACCGCCTAATTTAACGATCGTCACCGTACCGCGTCCTATATATAAACCGCCGCCCGAAAAAATATCGACGTACGCAATCAAGGATAAAAAACGCCGGTTAAAACATACGGTTAACGTACGCAATCCAGGACGTCGTTACAAACTCTGTCGGCAAAAGCGCGTTCGTGGGTGACGAGTATAATCGCGCCGCCGTAGTCGTTCAGCGCGGCGGCGAGGCTGTCCTTAGCCTTTACGTCGAGATGGTTTGTCGGCTCGTCTAACAGCAGGAAGTTACTTTCTTTTTGCATAAGCGAGCATAACTTCACCTTGACCTGCTCGCCGCCGCTCAAATTGCAGATCGGTTTGGTTGCAAGATCATTTTTGATGCCGACGCCGCCTAACCGCGTGCGGACGGTTTTTGAATCCATACGAGGACAGCATCTTGCCAAATACGCCGCCGCGCATTCCTCCATGTTGTAAAATTCTAGGTCTTGTTCCAAATAGAGAGTTTTAGCGTTCGCGTTGAAGTCGCTAAAGCCGGATATCGCCGGTATTCGGCGCACTAACGTTTTAAGCAAGGTACTTTTCCCTATGCCGTTCGTACCTCTTATAAGCAGCTTCGTTTCACTGCTCATCTTAAAACTGACAGGGGGCAGCAGAGCCTTGCCGTCGTAACCTATGACCAAATCCTTGACCTCTAAAATCCCGTTGATATGCAGATTAATATAAGGAAAGTGAAATTCCGCAGGGTATATTACGGTAGGTTTTGATATGATCTCTAACTTTTCCAGTTGTTTTTTACGGGCGTTCGCCATACCCGCGGTGGCGGCGCGCGCCTTGTTTTTGGAGATGAATTCCTCAAGCTTTTTTATCTGCTGCTGTTGCCGTTCAAAGCTTTCCTCATGTTGCTTAGCGTTGATTTCACTCGCCGCGATAAACTTGTTATAATCCCCGGAGTATTTTTTTATGCAGTGTCCCTCCACGCTTATTATATTACGCGAAACACTGTTCAAAAAGTCGGTATCGTGGGAAATTACAAGTACCGTTCCCTTATAGGCGTTGATATAATCGGTCAGCCACTTTATATGCTCGATGTCCAAAAAGTTGGTCGGTTCGTCCAAGAGTAAAATATCATAATCGGACAAAAGCAGGCTTGCCAGCATGACCTTAGCGCGCTGACCTCCGCTCAAAATCCCGATTGAAGCGTCATAGCCTATCGCACCTAAGCCCAAACCGTTGCCCACTTTCCTGATCTCGCTGTCAAGCCCGAAAAAACCCTCCTTAGTCAGTTCGTCCAACATAGACGCGGAGCGCGAAACAAGCGCGTTTAAAACGTCAGCGTCACGTACGGTTTCCATCTCGGCGTATACTTGCTCCAATCTCCCGTTCAGCGCGTAAAGCCGCCCGAAAGAGCTTTGCAGATATTCCATAACCGTCTGATTGCGGTCGATGTCGGCATGCTGATCCAGATAGCCGCGCTTAATGCCGTTCAGCCACTTAACCTCGCCGTCGTCCTGAATCAAGCGTCCCGTCAGAATATTCATAAACGTGCTTTTTCCGGCTCCGTTCAAACCCACTACGCCGGTATGCTCGCCGTTATTGACGCTTAATGAGGCATCCGAGAAAATGACGTTTCCGTCGAAGGTGTGAGTTAAATTGTTGATGGTTAAAATACTCATTATGTCTTTTCGTTCGCGATTTTGATATTTACTGCCGCGACGGCGTATAACCTTGCGGCTTTGCGTCCGCCGGCAAATCCGTCATCGAAGCCGTTTAATGCCGCGACGACGTATAACATTGCGGTCGTATCGGAGTTGACGTCTGCCTCGGACGTAAATCGTGTTTTTACGCCAAGCTCGGCCGCCGTAAGAACAATCGGGATACGCTTTTAACGCAGAACCGTTATGCCGTACGGATTTAACGCCGGATTATAAAAATCCCGAGGATCTTCGGCGGAAAATAATTCCGTATTCCGAAAGGCACTTTTGCCCTTTGTAACTAAAAGCGCGGAATGCAACAAAACATTTCGCGCTTAAGCTTAAGTCTATTAGGTTTAAGGTCGCCGGCTTTATTCCGCGGTATACGGCGCCGCCGTATCTTGCGCGGAACTCCGCTGAAAACACCCCGGCCGCGCGGCGACTAACGCTTTGAGAACTGCGGTGCACGGCGCGCCTTATGCAGACCGTATTTTTTTCTTTCCTTAGTTCTCGGGTCGCGGGTCAGGAAGCCTGCCTTCTTGAGAACGGGACGAAGCTCGCTGTCCGCGGTGAGCAGGGCGCGGGCGATGCCTAAACGAATAGCCCCTGCCTGTCCGGTGTAACCGCCGCCTATTACATTGACGAAAATATCGTATTTGTCAGACGATGAAGTCAGCTCAAGGGGTTGGCGGACTATAAACTTCATGGTATCAAGCCCGAAATATTCATCAATTGTTCTTCCGTTGATGACGATTGCGCCTTCGCCTCCGGGAATTA
>JAITEJ010000085.1 GCA_031282095.1 Clostridiales bacterium | reverse complement strand
CTTCCGGGGGATGATTCGGTTTGCCCGAATACGATTATTATATCTTTCATATACATTTCGTCCGCAACCTGCTGCATGACCTTTATAGGACACGGCGAACCTGCCATAATGCCCGTGCGCAAGGAGGAAAGGTTATATTTTTTGAAATCCGGATGCTCAAGCATAGAGATGAACATCGTGGGAACGCCGTGCACCACCGTGCAACGCTCGCTTTCAATCGCTTTCATGACAGGCACCGCGCCGAAAAAATCCACGGGTATCATCGCTACGGCGTGCGTAATAGCCGACATGGTGGCAAGCACGAGTCCGAAGCAATGAAAGAGCGGAACGCATATGCATATTTTGTCCTTTTCGGTCAGCCTCATGGCGTCCCCCGTCGCCACACCGTTATTTAAAATATTATAATGCGTGAGCATTACTCCTTTGGGAAAGCCCGTCGTGCCTGAAGTATATTGCATATTGATGACATCGTGGCAAGTAAGACCGTTCACGCGCGCGGCGTATTCCGAGTCGGAAACGCCGCCGCCCAGATCCGTCAGATCCCAAAAGGATAACATACCTTGCGGCGGATTTTTTCCCGCAAAAAGCACCTGCTTAAGTTCCGGGAATCTTTTATCGTTCACATTTCCGCCGTCGGACGACGACAGACCCGGCAGAAGCTCGTTGATAATTTTCACGTAGTCGCTGTCACGGAAACCGCCCGTCATGACAAGCGCCTTCGTATCGGATTGCTTCAAAAGATATTCCATCTCGAAAATCTTATAGTTCGTATTTACGGTCACCAAAACCGCGCCTATCTTGACCGCCGCGAACAAGGTCAGATGCCATTCGGGTACGTTCGTAGCCCAAATCGCCACCTTGTCGTCCTTTTCGATTCCGAGAGCCATAAGCCCCTTGGCAAGCTTATCGGTGAGTTCGTCTAACTGTTTCCACGTAAGGTGAAAATCGCGGTCGGTATATTTTACCGCCGTGGCGTCGGGATATTTCTCCGCAAGTCCTTTCAGTATTTGCCCTATAGTTTTTTCGGTAAATTCCATTATAACTCATTTACGCGGCGTTTACGCCGCAACCCCTCATTATTTCAATCGGCTTTTATTTTAAATTCTCAACCCGATTTCCGCGCGGATTTTTCATTTCAGGTTTAAAAACGGCTCCAAATCAAAGATATTCCACGGTTCCTCTTCCTCCGGCGGATAGACCCTAAACACTAAGGTTTCCCCGCTTACGGGATGGGGAAAACGCAGTTCTACCGCCCAAAGCGCAAGTTGAGCCGCCTTACCCTTATAACCGTACTTTACGTCTCCGACAAGCGGATTGCCTATCACAGACATTTGCACGCGTATCTGATGCCCACGTCCCGTCAAAAGCTTTATCCCGACAAGCGACAAGCCGTTTCTCGACTGCAAAACGGTATAATCAAGTTCGGCGCGCTTCGCTCCTTCGGTAAGCATGGGCACGGCGGAAACGACGTTCTTTTCCTCGTTTTTTTTCAGAAAGTGTACCAGTCTGTCCTTTTTCTCGCGCGGCGTGCCGACTGCCACCGCGAAATACCGTTTGTCCAAAGAGCCGTCCTTTATCGCCTCGCACAACCGAGCGGCGGCTTTCGAGGTCTTTGCAAAAACCATAACGCCGCCGGTGGGACGGTCCAACCTATGTACAAGACCGAGATACGCATCGCCGGGCTTATTGTATTTTTCGACCAGGTATCGCTTAAGATAATTCAAAAGATCGGGCGAATTGCTCTCGTCCTCTTGTACCGGCATATTCGCGGGTTTCACGACCACTAAAATATGATTGTCCTCGAAGAGAATTTCCGGCTTGGCTTGTTGTTCGTTATTAATATCCATATATTTTTTCTGTTATGTTTCGTATTCCGATACCGCAAGCGTATTCCGAATAAATTCACTTGTGGAACGGAGGCATTCCGTTGCAATATTGTTGAGATTGCGATTAATTGAGTTTTGTATAACAATCCGTCGCGGCTTTTATGCGAGTTCTTTTGCCGACGCGTTACGTTGCGGTATTGTCGCGATTAAGCTTAATTTAGGTCGGCGCGGTGATCCGTCACAACTCTTATGCGGGTTCCGTTTCCGACGCGTTACGCTGCGGTATTGTCGCGATTAAGCTTAATTGAGTTTTGTATAACGATCCGCCGCGGCTTTTTATGTTATATAAAATTATTCGGGCATTATTCCCTTATATTGCCGTTGCCGGTGCATATATACCGTTGCGACGTTAATTCCCGTAAGCCCAACGGACCGCGCGCCTGCAATTTGCCGGTGCTTATACCCATTTCCGCGCCGAAACCGAACTCAAATCCGTCCGTAAAACGTGTGGATGCGTTGACGTAAACCGCCGCGCTGTCCACCCGGCGGGTAAACGCCGCCGCCGCCGCCTTATCGCTCGTGACGATAGCGTCGCTATGTTTTGTGGAGTATTTATTTATATGATCTATCGCTTCATAGACGCCGGACACCACTTTTACGCTTATCTTATAATTCTCGTATTCGGCGGCATATTCGGTTTCGTCGGCTATTCCCGCCTTCGGAAAAAGAGCGCGCGTCTTTTCGCAGCCCACTATCTCCACGCCGTGTCCGTCCAAATAGCTCAAACAATCGGGCAGAAACGCGGCGGCGATTTTCTCGTCCGCCAACAGCGATTCCGCGGCGTTGCATACGCTTGGACGCTGAAGTTTAGCGTTATAAACGATCCTTTTCGCCATTTCAAGGTCGGCGGAGGCTTCGACATACACATGGCAGTTACCCCCTGCCGACGCTATTACGGGTATCTTTGAATTGTCAATCACATAATGCTTTAAGCCCTCGCCGCCGCGCGGAATAACGAGGTCTACGTATCTGTCCTGCTTTAAAAGCTCGCCCGTGGACGCGCGGTCGGCGTCGTCGATAAACGCTACGGCGTCGGCGTTGAATCCGCCCCTTTCCAACGCTCCGCGCATAGACAGATAGATTGCGCGGTTGCTGTTTATCGCGTCCTTGCTTCCTCTCAAAATGACGGCGTTGCCGCTCTTTATGCACAGCGCGGCTGCATCCGCGGTTACATTGGGGCGCGCCTCGTAGATAATCGCTATTACGCCGAGGGGCGCGCGCATCTTTTCTATATACAAGCCGTTAACGGGAGAAACCCAGCTCTCAACAATTTCCCCAACCGGGTCGGGAAGAGCGACGACCTGCAAAACGCCCGCGCACATATCGTCCACACGTTTAGCCGTGAGCGAAAGACGGTCGATGAAGGTCTTGTCCTTCACTCCCTCGGCGGCTTTTACGTCGACGGCGTTAGCGGCTAAAATCGCGGCTTCATCAGCCTTGATCGCCTCCGCGATGAGCGTCAGCATTTTATTTTTTTGCTCGGAGGAATACGCTCCCAAAACGAGAGCGGCTTCCGCGCTTTTTTTTGCGATCTCGGCTACGTTGACCATAAATACTCCTTATGCCGGCGTTTATCCATAAAAATAAAATGCCCTGAAAATCGGAAAATCCAATTTGCCCCGCTCGGGCGTTATAAACGGCGTCGGCAGTGCGCATATCCCGTAAAAGAGCGTGTTTCTGTTCTTATTAGTCCTCTTTCGGCAAAACGGCTTTATGCCGAATGTTCCGCATACTTTTCACAATTTACGGAAGAACGCCGTTATCCAAGTATTCCGCATATTTTTGGACCTTCTCATTACGGCGGTATAAACAGTACCGGCAGTGCGCGCTATTCGGCAAAAGGACATGCTTTTATTCCTCTTCGTCCTCTTCCGGCAGAACTGCGTTATGATAGATATTCTGCACGTCGTCCAACTCGTCTAACTTATCGATCATTTTTAAAAGCGTTTCGGCATGCGCGTCGGACGGAGTGATTTCGTTTTCGGGAATCATGGCGAACCCCGCGGACAGCACGTTAAGCTTTGCCGCTTCCAACGCCTCTCTAACCTTACCCAAATCTTGAGGTAAGGTGTACACCTCGTATACTTCGCCGTCGTCCGAGTTTATGTCGTCCGCGCCCGCCTCCACTGCAAGCATCATGAGATCGTCCTCGCCGATATCCGCCTTGGCAATCACTACCGCGCCGCGCTTCTTAAACATATAGGAAACGCAGCCCGTAGCGCCCAAAGACCCGCCGTACTTGTCGAATATATGACGTACGTCGCCGGCGGTGCGGTTTTTGTTGTCTGTCAACGCCTCAATAATAAACGCGGTGCCGCCTACGCCGTAACCCTCGTACGTCATCTCCTCGTAGTTCACGGAATCGCCCTCGCCGGACGCTTTCTTTATGGAACGCGCGATGTTGTCGTTCGGCATATTGTTAGACTTGGCGTTAACTATAGCGTCGCGCAGTCTGGAGTTAGACGCGGGATCCGGACCTCCTTGTTTGACCGCGATGGCAATTTCCCTGCCTATTTTTGTAAAGACATTGGAACGCGCCGCATCCCCCTTAGCTTTCTTGTGCTTTATATTTGCCCATTTGCTGTGTCCGCTCACTATCGCTCCGCTTAAGAGACAAACCTATGGTTTCTTCTGTCTAAGAGACAAACCGAAGGTTTTTCTCTTCCTCTTTTCCTTTTATTGTATTTGTGATATCGGAGTGAATCCGATATCACAAATTGATTTTAATATTGCTCTCCTATTATAGCATATTTTTTTCCAATTTTTGGATTTTTGGGGGATTTTTGGTAGAATGGTGGTATGCGGGTGTCGTATAGGGGTTAATATCGGAGTTTTCCAAACTTCTGACGCGAGTTCGAGTCTCGCCACCC
>JAITEJ010000079.1 GCA_031282095.1 Clostridiales bacterium | reverse complement strand
GCCGTGTCCGAAATAGACTACGCCGGGTTCCTTTGCCGCAAGACTGGATCTTATCAATCTGAAATCAAAAGAGCGCGTGCCGTGAGTGAGCAGATCTCCGATAGTACCCGTTTGGCAGTCCAGAAAATCCGTTTTTATACTCAAAACATAAGAATTCATTACGCCGGCGTCATGCGCGCCGATTTTAATCACATCCGCCAAGGGTACGTCGTCTTTTATGTAAGACATCCAATCCGACATGATTGCGGCGGCGGCTTCCTGCTCGCTCGGTTTACGTTCCCCGTCACCCGGGAAATTCAAAAGCCCGCATGCTGTAAACGCCAAAGTAAAGACTGACAAAACTGTTACTGATGCGATATATTTGCCGACGCGGTATAAAAATTCTTTTATTTTCATAAAACACCTATCGCTTACGCTTTTGAACGTAAAAGAGTTTATAGTTTATTAAAACTTTAGGCGGCGGCAAGTGTATCATAATTCTGTTAACCAAAGCCGACGCGGCTTTCGCCCCGCAGAACACTTATCGCTTGCGCTGCTCGGAGCAAGAAAATTTTTCAATAACTTCCCGCATAATTGAAACCGACGCGGTTTACGCATTATTTTTATTTTTTACTTCCGCAGAATTGCGCGCAACTCTCTAATGCGGTAAGAGCGAATAATTCAGTAAATTATCAATTATCTTATCCCTGTTTAAACCAAGCCGAGAGAACATTCCCCCCCGTTTTCGCGCTCTGAAAGCATCCGGCGGCGCATAATCCACCTCTGTCCTACTTCGCCGAATCCGAATGATGTTCCTTGCTTTTCATACACTATAAGCATTCGGTAATGTGTAATCCATGCTTTTGGCGATTAAGCGTGTAAAATCATATTTTAATTCCGGCTTAACCGTGCCTTTCAAGGCATTCAACAAAATTGCGCGACCCGGCTGTATGTAATCGTATGTAACATAGTCAAAACAGAAGCCCGCTATATGATTTAACAGCACGGGGTGTTCTTCGAGATAACTCATCAACTCCTCAAAATACGGCCTGTCGTGCAACATAAACTCAAGCGGAGTAATATTCTCTCCCGAATCACCGGAACCGCGGTTGAAACCCGGCCAAAGATATTTATCGTTCGGGTCGTTTATGCGCTTGAACAGATATTCATCGTACATAGCTTTGCCCGAATCAAGCAAACCGGAACTGTACTCCCCCGTCCACGTACCGGCAGCAGGGCTTCTTCCTGAATTATATTTTGAGTCGGGGATCCATTGACTGCCGATCAGGTAGCTTTTGCCGGAGGCGCGCATTTCCCCCATAGTTATAGCGCTGAAGTCGGTACCCGCCGGAAAGGCGTATTTTTCCGGCTCCAAATAGGTGTTGAACTGTTCGAGAATATATGCTTCATCGACCTCGTTTATAGGCGCCATAGATCTGCTGTCCCAATACATGGTGATTTCTATAAATTCCTGCGGATGTTCGTCGCGGAAGCGTTTTATATCGCTGAACGCATCCTCGACGGAATATTTCGCGATGCCGAAACCGTGAGCGAAATGTACTTTGCCGTCGCCGGAGCGACTTGAACTCGCCACTCTGAAATCAAAGCCGCGGCTGCCGTACATAAGCTGATCGTAAATGGAACCCTGTTGGCAGTCCAAAAAATAGCTACGCATGTCCCCAACCTTTGTTTCCACCGTGCCGGAATTGTGCGTGTCAACCTTGATTACGTCCGCATACAAAACGTCGTCGCTTATGTAAGACATCCAATCGGAGAATATAAGCGCGGGATTCTCGCTGTTTCCGACGGCGACAGAGGCAAAGCCGAGCATGATCACCAGCAGAACAATTATTATTGCCAAAGGCGCGATACGTTTTAAAATAATGTCTTCTTTTCGTTTCATGATAAAACCCCTGTCAAAGAATCCGGCGCGGTTTGCGCCGCCGTGGTTTAATAAGATCTGCGGCGCGCGGCTTGTTTATGTAAACGAAGCGTACACACCTTTTAATATCTTATTAATTATAGTAGAAAATGTCGAAAAATGCAATATGAAAACCATAAAAATTTTGAAATATCGTAAATATATTATTGTTTTGCATCTTGCGTCAGCCGTATTTTTTAAACGACGCCGTTATGCGTGCCGCTGCGCATAACGGAACCAACCCGCGCCCCTTAGGCAACGCCGTTATGCACTCCGCCGCGCATAATAAAGCCAAATAAAACCAGGTCTGTTTCAAATCATCGACGAAGGCCTTATAAAATCAAGTCTGTTCCAAATCATCAACGAAGGTCTTATAAAACCAAGTCTGTTTCAAATCACCGACGTAGGCTTTATAAAACCCAAGTCTGTTTCAAATCACCGACGAAGGCCTTATAAAACCAAGTCTGTTTCAAATCATCAACGAAGGTCTTATAAAACCAAGTCTGTTCCAAATCACCGACGGAGGCTTTATTTTGCCGTGTATTTCTTGTATCGGAGAAGAAGGCGATGGCGCATCGCATTTTGTTTGTATAAAGAAAAGAAAATTGCGCGTAGACAAAACGGGAGAAAGCTTCACTTGCTTGAGAAATACCCGTCATACGCCGATTATGCAAAAAGCCGACCGTACGGTCGGCTTTTTGCAAGTTGGCAGGAGCGAGAGGAATCGAACCTCCACGATGGGAGTCAGAGGCCCATGTGCTGCCACTACACCACGCTCCAACGAAATTCCGCATAAGCGGTATTTTTAGATATTATATTATATTCCGTCTTTCTTGACAACTGATTTTTTGCTTTGCGCGGACGATTTCCGGGATTTTTTATATATTCCGAATCAGGCGGCGGGAATTTTTCGGAATCATCATAAACGCGGGCGCACGCGGCGTATTACGGTGGTTATGAAGCCCTTTTAACGAGGGGAGCTGTTTACCCGATAAGAGTATGTTGA
This sequence comes from Clostridiales bacterium, assembly GCA_031282095.1. Next base: position 1,586 of record JAITEJ010000079.1, on the reverse strand, counting down.
TTAAATAATTGTGAATGCTCGGCGCAGACAAGCCGGCGTGTAATCCGTTTTTTTTTCGCTGCGGTTGGCGAACCTGCCGAAAATGTCGTTAAAGCGCGCGCGCTGTCATGTCGTTGTAAACCGTCCGCATCTCATCGTTAGGTTAGGCGAATCCGTACGTTTTTATAATGACGGTCACGGGTATATTTTTTATTATATACTCGTGTTCTAATTTTCCGGACTTTATCAAGAATCGGCTTTATATAAAAAGCCGGAATGTTTTTTTATGTTCTCGGCTTGCCAAAAAGCCGTAAGAATGATAATATTATTTGAAAACCGTGTTGACAAAATAATAACCGTCGCTTTTAATTGTCGGCAATGTATGCAGATGCGTTTCTTGAAACGCGATATTTAACGGCGGACATAATACTAAAATCCGGAGAAGCGCGACAAAAATTCTCAATCGGCAGACCTTACGCCGCAAAACGGATGTAAAAGCCTTGAGGAGCGCGATAAAAATTTAGACGGATAAATTTACGCCGCAAAACGGAACAAGAGTTTTGAGCAATGCGATAAAAGTCTCGACGGACAGACTTATGCCGCAAAACAGATGTAAAAGTCCCGGGAAGCGCGATAAAAAATCTCAACCGGCGGGATTATGCCGCGAAACGGAGCGGAGGTTAGTATGTTAATGGTCATCATCGTCAGCCTTGCGGCAGGAATGTTCGGGACGGGTTTAGGCGGCATCATAGGAGCGTTTTTACGCGCCGGAGACAAGCACATAGGGCGTCTCATGGCGTTTGCCGGAGGAGCTATGGCGGGAGCGGCATGTTTTGAACTTATTCCCGAAAGCATAGAGATTGCGTCGGGCTTATTCGCGCATTCGGGAGCGGTTATCGGAATTTTATCCGTTATATTCGGATGCGGCGCGGTTTTCGTCATAAATAAACTTATAGATTTTGTTGTTTGCAAGGCAGGCGGTGTAGATTTGCACGCACACGGTCACGCTTCCGCGGAAGGCTTGTTCCATTCGCATAAGGAGCTAACGTCCGAAATCGAACCATCTCAGGAAAGGCCGGAAAGAGAAACGGGCGTGTGCGGCAGCTCGTATGCTTCATGCGATTTGGACGCTCCCGTAACCGTACACGCTGACGGAATCGGGCATACGCAAGGACCGATAGCGGACGCCGATGGAGCCCGGAGTGCGGGCGCGGCGATGAAAGGCGCGGGCTTGCTGATGCTGATCGCTATAATCATGCATAATTTTCCGGAGGGCGCGGCGATCGGTTCGGCAGGGTCGGTCAGCGAGAGTCTGAGTATCGTGCTCGCCGTAGTGGTTGCGGCGCACAACGTTCCGGCGGGATTTGCGATTTCCGTGCCGTTGGTTGCGGGCGGCGCAAAACGGTTAAGCGCGATTTTGCTTACGGCGTTGGCGGGCGCGGCTACGGCGGCGGGAGCGGTCGCAGGGTATTTTCTCGGCGGGCTTTCGTCAACGGTGTCAAGCGTGTTGCTGGGCATTTCGGGCGGCGCTATGCTGTACGCTACGTTCGGCGAAATAATGCAGCAGTCAGCGCGGTTGAATAACGGGAAAATTCCGGCGGCGTGGA
>JAITEJ010000078.1 GCA_031282095.1 Clostridiales bacterium | reverse complement strand
TCGTACTCCACGAACATGCGGTTTCGGCTGTTGACGCTCCTGCCCATTATAAAGTAGGCTATCACCGCCGACTTGCCGTCGCCGCTCTTGCCTATCAAAATCCCCCGACCGGGATACGCGTTGTTCCTCAGCGTTTCAAACATAGCTTTTTGCCTCCGTATGATGTTTTCTCTTCAGCGCGGGAACCTATCCTTGTACAATAAAGACCCCGTCTACGCCGCTTATTTTACTTGCCGCCCGCTGTTCTCTTTGCCGTAAGCTTCGCCGCTTTGGACGGAAACAATCAATCCGCCCGCGATAAATCCCCGTTTACGCCGTTCTTTTATTTGCCGTACGCTGTTCTCTTTGCCGTCGGCTCCGCCGCTTTGGACGGAAACGATCAATCCGCCCGCGATAAATCCCCGTTTACGCCGTTCTTTTATTTGCCGTACGCTATTCTCTTTGCCGTAAGTTCCACCGCTTTGGGCAGAATTACGTGTTCAGCTTGTTTCATTACCCGCTTCTGCAGGATTTCCGCCGTATCGCCCTTTAACACCTTGACAGCTTTTTGCAGGATTATCTCGCCTCCGTCGGTTATCTCATCCACAAAGTGAACGGTCGCGCCGGTCAGCTTTACGCCTCTCGCCAACGCGGCTTCATGAACCTTTAAGCCGTAAAATCCGTCTCCGCAAAATGACGGAATCAAAGACGGATGCACGTTTATTATGCGGCGCGGATAACGTTTCACGAAATCCTCCGACAAAATCGACAAAAATCCGGCAAGAACGATAAGCTCCGCGCCCGCCTTGTCCAGCTCGGAGAGAACCGCCGCTTCAAACTCCGATTTTGACGGATACGCCTTTTTATTGCACAAAACGGCGTTTACACCCGCCGTTTTTGCCCTTTCCAATGCGTAAACTCCCGCTTTATCGGATATAACCGTCACAATTTCGCCGTGCGGAAGCTTCCCGTCCGCGCACGCGTCTAAAAGAGACTGAATATTTGTTCCTCCCCCGGAAACCAAAACCGCAATTTTTGTCTTTACCTTTTCTTTAACCATGATAGTTTAGTTCCGCGCCGGAGTATTCCCGCCGGCAACTTAAATAATCTTAACGACTTTACTTCTTCAGCCGCGACGGTTTTGTTCCGCGCCGCAATCTTCCTTCGACAGTTTAAATAAACTTGACGGCTTTACTTCTTCAGCCGAGACGGTTTTGTTCCGCGCCGCAACCTTCCTTCGACAGTCTAAATAAGCTTAACGCCTTTACCGCGCGCGACCTCTCCCAAGAGGTAAGCCGCTACGCCGTTTTCATTGAGGGACGCGACCGCCGCCGCCGCATCCTCAGGAGCGACAATAACCGTCATACCCACGCCCATGTTATAAGTGTTGAACATATCGCGTTCGGGAACCTTGCCGCAGCTCTGCAGCAGCTTGAATATCGGCGGAGTTTTTACGTCGGATTTTTTGATGACCGCCGCGAGACCCTTCGGCAGACTGCGCGGTATGTTTTCGAAAAATCCGCCTCCCGTTATGTGGGAAACCGATTTGACTTTAATCGATTCAGCCAGTTTCAGCACGGGCTTTACATAGATTTCCGTCGGGGTCAAAAGTTCTTCGCCCAGCGTCTTGCCCAGTTCGTCCGCGTATGCGTTTATGTCGCTGTTATTGAAAATCTTTCTTATCAAAGAAAAGCCGTTTGAATGCACGCCGGACGACGGCAACGCTATAATCGCGTCTCCCGTCTTTACTCTCTTGCTGTCGAATATCTTAGACTTGTCTACAATGCCGACGGAAAATCCGGCGAGGTCATATTCGTTCTCGGGATAAAATCCCGGCATTTCCGCGGTTTCGCCGCCTATAAGCGCGCAACCGGCGCGTACGCAACCCTCGGCAACGCCGCCCACGATGGACGCCACCTTCTCCGGTACGTTTTTGCCCACCGCTATGTAATCCAAAAAAAATAAGGGAGCCGCACCGCAGCATATAACGTCGTTGACGCACATCGCAACGCAGTCTATGCCGACGGTATCGTGCTTATCAAGCAAAAAGGCTATCTTCAATTTAGTGCCCACGCCGTCGGTGCCGCTGACTAAAACAGGCTTGCGCATACCCTTTAAATCCGGCATAAACAGACCGCCGAAACCGCCTATTCCCGAAACCACACCCGGAATTTCCGTACGTTTGATGTGACTTTTCATGAGTTCAACCGCCTTATATCCCGCGGTTATATCCACTCCCGACGCCTTATAGCTTTCGCTGAAGCTTTTTTCCATACATATTATCCTCTTTTTTATTTAAACACCTGAAAAGGCGCCGTTTTCGGAGTCTTTACACGGTTTGCGCGACAGCGTCCGTTCCACAGTAAGCCTTTAGTCCTTAATAAACAATACCGCGCGCTTCCTATGACTTTCTTTTTTATTTTCTCTCATTCGAATTGCGCGACAGCGTTCTCCCTTCAGGAGTTTTCAGCCTTATGAATGTAGCTTCGTATCGCTTTCCATGATTTTCTTCTTCATCTCTTCGCGTTCGGCTTTCAAAGCCGCCGAAAGCTCCTCATCGTTCAGCGCCAAAATCTGCGCCGCTAAGATAGCCGCGTTTTGCGCTCCGTCCACCGCTACCGTGGCTACGGGAATTCCGGCGGGCATTTGCACCGTGGACAAAAGAGAATCCAAACCCAAAAACGCGGAGCCTTTGACGGGGATGCCGATAATCGGAAGCACCGTATTTGCGGCGATTGCTCCCGCTAAATGAGCGGCCTTTCCCGCGGCGGCAATCACCGCTCCGAAGCCATTGCCCTCGGCGTTCTTCGCGAACTCGGCGGCGATCTCCGGAGTGCGGTGTGCTGACATTATGTGTGTTTCAAATTCGATACCGTATTTTCTCAGCGCGGTTTCCGCGGGCTTTACCGTTTCGTAATCACTTTCGCTTCCCATTAAGATGGCAACCTTTTTCAGCGGCATAAAACAACCTCTTTTACTTCTCTTTTATATCCGTTTTTATTACGTTCGCAGGAAAAAACGAATATATATATTTTATCATAAGCGATAAAAAAAAACAAGCGAAGAGCCGCCTGTTTGATTATGCGGAGTCAAATCATTTTACGTCGCATTCCTCTTTATGAGGTTTCGCGGACTGCTGTTCCTCAACCCTGTCGTAAATTTTATTTTCTCCGCCCTCTAAATACTTGCGGACGCGTTTTATATCTTTGGGAACGGCGGCGTAGTGAGTGACCTTGTGCGGCGGCAGGGATAAAGCCAGCCTTTTAATTTCCGCGCCGACCTCT
>JAITEJ010000052.1 GCA_031282095.1 Clostridiales bacterium | reverse complement strand
ACAACTTTCATTTCCAAACGGTGGCGCCGGACGATTTCGTTTACCTTGGGCAGCGCTTCGGCGCGCATACGGTTGTTTTTGTCCGACTGCTCGTCGTCCTCATGCGTAGCCTTGCGCAGCACGTCCTTTAACGGCTGCACCACCTCTTTATCCGGGACATTTTTGTTCGGCGCGGCGCAACGGCCGTATTCTAAGCCTCGCGCCGTTTCCACGATAACGCCGTCGCCTTCCTCGAACTCTATATCGAGCGGGTTAAAATAATAAACCTTATTGCTGTTTTTAAATCGTACTCCGATGACTGTCATTATATATTTAAAATTAACTCCGTATATTTTATTTTGCTTTTACTTCCCGTATTAAACTTTCGTTTTCAACCGGGCAATTTCAAAAAAGAGAGGTTCCAAAGCCGCCGCCGCGGAAACGTTGAAAAACAGGCGTTCCTTCGCGGAATTTACGGCGCGTATGGCGGAGGCGCACGCCTCGGGCGAATACTCTTTTGCAAGCCGTGCTATTTCCGCGGTATCCGATTTCAGGGCGACAAGTCCGTGCGCGGAATCGAAGAGCATGACGTCGCGCAGCAGAATCGCCAACGCATTCAGAAACTCGTCGGCGTCGGAGGTGAAGCTTTTGTCAAAAACGAAATGTACGGCGTCGGCGGGACGGCGTACGGTTTTTAAGACGCGCAGCGCTTTCAGATGAGCCGCGTTGAAGTCGTCGTTTAAGGCTATTTCAAGCGCGCGCGTTATAAGTCCGCCGGAACAGGCGGCGGCAAGTCTCGCCCGGTTTTTATCGACGCCGTAACCCGCCAGGGCTTCGGTCAGCAGTTCCTCCGGGAAGAGATCGAGATACAGTTTTCTTACTCGCGATTTTAAGGTAGACAGCAGTTTGCTCTCCGACGCCGCGCCTAAAATAAACGATATGTCCGCAGGCGGTTCCTCGAGAGTTTTAAGGAGCTTGTTTTGAGCGGCTTCGTTGATGAGATCGGCGCGAAAAATAAGAAACAGCCTTCTCCCGCCGGAGAACGACTTTAAATTCGCTTCCGCCGTGATTTCTATGATTTTATCGACGTTGATTTTATCGCCGCCGTAGTTAAGCATATACACGTCGGGATTGTTCCCGTGCAGCACGCGCAAGCATATCCCGCAATCCAGACAGCCGTGTTCCGGACAGTATGCCGCCGCAGCCGTAATGACGAGCAGACGTTTAAGGGCATCCGAATCCTCGGAAACGACGAGATAGGCGTGTCCGGGCCGTCCGGACGCAAAGTCGGCTTGCAGCCTGGAGAAAACGCGGCTGTTTTTGAGTATTCCGTTGTAAAACTCGTTTAAATCCATCTGCGTGTTCCGAAACTACTTGATTATGCCGCGGCTTTTCAGCGCGTCTAATATGAATTCGGCGGTTTTGGCTTTTTCCGTATGCGGAACTATTCGAACGAACCGTTCCGGCTCCTCCGCCGCAAGCCGCAGATAACCGCTGTAAACTTTTTCGTGAAACTCCGCGGACTCAAGTTCAAAGCGGTCGTTCAAGCTTACGGATTTCGCTTTGGAACGGAAAGTTTCCGCCGGCGACAGGTCGATAAAAACGGTATAGTCGGGTTTTAGCCCGTTTAAGGCGCGCTTGTTTATGTCGTAAACGCATTCAAATCCCAGTCCGCGTGCGTAGCCCTGATATGCCAGAGAGGAATCCAAAAATCTGTCGCAAACCACAAGCTTACCAGCGTTCAATGCCGGCAGTATAATGTCGCGTACGTTTTGCGCCCGCGCCGCCGCGTACAGCAACGCTTCCGTCGCGGGATCCATGCCGGAATTTTCCGGCGATAAAAGTACCGCGCGTATTTGCTCCGAAATAACGCCGCCGCCCGGCTCGCGCGTGAAAACCGCTTCCTGTCCGGTAGAGGACAGATATTCCTTTAAAAATCTCAGCTGAGTGGATTTGCCTACCCCTTCGCAACCCTCAAAGGTAATAAAAATACCGTTTCTTTCGTTCATACCGACACTTTGCCGCACCCGTGCAACACTCCTTTTATATTATAACACAAACCTTGCCTTTAACAAGATTAAATAGCCTATATTTATTTTTTTTCATGAAAATCACATCGTCGTCGGTGATTACCGCTCCGGCAAGAACGCGAGGTACGCCGGGCGGATAAGCGCCTATGTCAAATTCGGAAACGCAGCCCGCCGCGTCCTCTATTTCCACTAAATCGGATTTATTTCGAACGTTTTCGGTCGGATTCCCTTCACGGTCCGCTTCGGCTTTTGCAATGTTCTTGCATATGATGTCCGCCGCTTCCGTTAAAGGGCATTCATTCGAAGGGATGCGGAGCGGAGCGGCGGTTTTAAGGCTGTCCGCAAGATATTTCAGCTTATCGGAGTTAAACGGCGTCACTATCAAAAGAGAGCCGCTTCCGTCGAACATCTCCGGCAGAACTCCCGCGCTTTCCGGCGCGTCTGCGGGACAGTCGAAATAAAGCTTGGTGAAGTCGGAGTTGTCCGTAAACGTAAACTGCGGCAGGGCGCGCTTAAAAGTCAATATATCGGTGAACACCTTTTCATAAGCCGCGCGCCCGTTAAGGGAAAGATAAGCCCTGGCATAATCAAGAGACGCAAGTACGACGTAATTCGGACTTGTAGTCATATATTCGCTTCTGTAAAACCGCGATTTCGCTATTAAATCGGCACTTCCGCAAAGCACTGCTCCGCCCGTAAAGACAGGCATAGTCTTGTGCGCGCCGTATACGGTGAGATCGGCGTAAAGAGATGCGGGGGGAGGCAAAAGCGGCGAAAAGGCGAAATGCGCGCCGTGAGCGGAATCCACCACAAGACAGACTCCGCGGCTTTCCGTCACCTCTTTAAATCCCGCAAGGTCAAGGGCTCGCCCGTAATAATCGGGAGATGTCAGAACTAAAATTCCGGCTCTCGTATCGTCTAAAACGGCTGCGGCGGCATCGGGAGTTATGTCGCCGTCTATGCGGTTTTCGCGGTTTTTCGGCATCGGGCGGGCGTTGCTGCCGAGTACGACGGATCGCATTCCGAACAGCCGAAGCGCCGAATGCACGGAGCAATGGCAATTCGGTGCGATTACGGCGGATTTGCCGAAGCGTTCCCGAGCGGCGTAAAGAGCGGATTGAACCGCTCCGGTGGCTCCCGTTGCGAACAACAGCGCGTCTTCGGATGAATAGGTCTCGGCAAACAGCCTTTCCGCATCCTTAATGACGCCGGAAGGATTTTTGAGGTTGTCGCTGAACGGCAGTTCGGTTATGTCGAACGGCGCGGATAAATACAGCCCTCCGTCTATCGGAGTTCCCCCGTGACCCGGCATATGAAAGCGCGCCTTCGCGGCATAATTCGTCACCGCGTCGTACAGCGGAGCATTCAATTTAGTCATATGTATAATATTTTAATCTCAAACAGCCTTATAGTCAATACACGTCCGTATAATTTTTATTTGTCTTGTCCGTTTGTGATATTGTCATACACGCCCGTATAATTTTTATTTGTTATCCGTTCGGGCAGATTTGAGAAGGATATGTCGATAAATACCGCAAATTCACTTTAACGGATTATTTACCATAATATGTAGGTGCGCGGAACTTGCGGGATAAACGGCGGCGCCGCTGGGTTAAAACCGCGAAGTATTCGGCGGCAAGTCAATTGCAACGGGAGAGTTTTATGTGCGGGATTATAGGCTACATAGGTAAGGGCGACGCGACGGCGGCGGTTATAAACGCGTTGAAGCGCATGGAGTACAGGGGATACGACTCGTCGGGATATGCGATTATAGACGGCGGCGGCGGTCTTATAATCGAAAAGGACAGCGTGCGCGCCGGAATGCTTAACGCCGTATCTTGCGGCGCGCACATAGGCATAGGGCATACCCGTTGGGCGACTCACGGCAAGCCGTCGAAAGAGAACGCACACCCTCACGTTTCCTATGACGGTATGTTTGCGGTGGTGCATAACGGCATAGTCGAAAACGCCGCGGAGCTTAAAGCGGAGGCGTTGAGCCGGATAACGTTCGTTTCCGAAACGGACAGCGAAGTTATAGCGCATCTTATGTCATTGGAATATACTCGCCTGACTGACTCCGATATGATAAAATTGGACGAAGGCGGCAATACGGCGTTAGAATATATTTGTCCGAACGACGACGACGGATCGCGGCGAGACGGAGAGATACGTACGGCGGCGGTATACAGCCGTTCCGATAACGACGGTATGCCGCCGCGGTACCGAAAGAACCGTCAAGGATGCGTGAAAACGTTAAATTCGACCGAGGGGAACGAGCATAGAGCGGCGGACGCGGATATTATAAGCGACAGAATTCTCAAGGCGTTGGAAAATTGCGTGAAACAGTTGCGAGGGGCTTATTCCTTTGCAGTA
>JAITEJ010000026.1 GCA_031282095.1 Clostridiales bacterium | reverse complement strand
GTATATTTTCCTTGTAGTTTTCTATGTACTCCGCCGCCGAGGGCAATCCCAGTTTTATGTCCTCATGCACGGGAACGCTCTCAATTACCTCGCAGTCCAAGCCCTTTACGCGGCATGAATTAACCAATTCCGCTATACTCTCCTCGCTCCAGACCGCCCCAGCCGGCACATCGTAAACGGCGGACACCACCCCGCTGATAACGGGTATCTGCCGTATTCTGTCTAAGGTAACGGGATCGTTGCGACCGTACCACCTGAAAGTCATTTTCATACGCAATCCTTACGCCGGCGCGCGCCGCCGTCCTTTTTCGGTATTCTCATTTCCGTTCGCGCGCATACGGACTTTTTGGGAAATACCCGCGCGTTTCTTTCTCAGACGCATATACGCCGATCGGGTTTTAACATTCCGCAGATATTCTCATTTCCGTTCGCGCTCAACACGGACCTTCTTAAGAATACCCGCGCGCCTCTTCTTTAGACGCATATGCGCCGATCGGGTTTTAACATTCCGCATGTATTTCCGTTTCCGTTCGCGCTCGGCACGGACCTTCTTAAGAATACCCGCGCGCCTCTTCTTTAGACGCATATGCGCCGATCGGGTTTTAACATTCCGCCGACGGACGCTCTTACTCAGCCGTCTATGAGTTTTTTAGTGTTGTAATAAGATAAATTTTCCGCAAGGGCGATTAAATCCTTTTCGTTTTCCTCTCCGAAACGGGAGAGGAAATCCGCTAAGATCATGCGGAAATAATCGTGCCGCGCGTAAGAGAGAAAGCTGCGGCTGTCGGTGAGCATTCCCGTTACCTCCCCTATATGAGAAAGCGCGCTCATCTTTTCCAAATATTCACGTATGCCGCTTTTATGGTCGTTAAACCACCATGCTATCCCCACGGTGACCTCGCGGAAAGCGCCCGCCGCCGTTATGATCGCCTCGTAATAAGAGGGGTTTAAGGTATAGACTATTATGCGCGGCAAACCGCCCTCCGCGGCGCAACGGTTGAACACGCCTGTAAGCGCACGGACGGAAAAGCCGTCCGCAACGGTATCGAAGCCGCCGTCCGCGCCTAACCGCATAAATTCTTTTTCGTTGACGTTACGAAGTACATTTAAGTGAAGCTGCGCCGCGAAGCCGTATTCCGCACACTTGCGCAACCAATAGACATAAAGAAAACCGAAGTAGCCGTTAATTTCAAAATCGGTAAGTTTAATTCCGTTTTTAGCTTTATTAAACGCGTTTTCAGCAATTTCGCGGTTGCCGGCGCCGTTAGGCAACCGTTCCGTCCCTATATCCGAGAACCTGCAGCCGGCGGTCTTAAAGTCAAGCATACGCTTTTCCGCCGCGCGTAAAAAATCGGAAAAGCCGTCTATTTTAACGCCGCTCACATCCGCAAGTTTATCCGTATAGGCGGCGAATCCGACGCGGTCTATGTTGAACAAATTATCGACGCGGAAAGAAGGAGCGACCTTACATTTCATACCGGGGTCATCCCTCAGCTTTATATGGTAGTCCAGCGTATCGGCCGGATCGTCCGTAGTCGCGGCGTATTCCACCGACGATAAGCCGATCAGCTTACGCGGCGACAGTTTTTCAGCGTTGAGTACGGCGTTTACCTCCGCCCAAATTTTGTCCGCATTGGACTCGCAAAGGGGTATGCGGCAGTTGAAGTATTTCTCCAACTCCAATCTCGACCAATCCCGCAAAGGGTTGCCGAACGCTCCGGCTACGCAACCGACATAGGCGCGGAATTTGTCCTTCCATTGCGCGCCGCCGGTGATAAGCTCCTCCGGAACGCCCGCCCGCCGCATCAGCCGCCATTTATAATGATCGCACGCAAGCCACATTTCACCGATATTGCCGAAAGGCAAATCGTCGTAAATTTCCTGAGGGCTTAAATGGCAATGATAATCGAGTATAGGCAAAGCCGACGCCGCTTCATACAAACGTTCGGCGAACGGAGATTGCAAAATTTCCCGCCGCACAACGGAAGAATAAGATCTTTGTTCAGCGCCGTCCGTCATCAGTCCGTTCTCCCTTTCCGCAAAATAGTTCTTTACACATGATATCACGCGTTGAAATCGCCTGAAGTGTGACGCTTTACGCGCAAGTTTGTCATCTTCCGACATTTTGGCAGTGCGCGAAAATTTGATCGAATATGCGACACTTTACGCGCGGGTCTGTAATCTTTTGACTTACCACCGAATACGCCGCGCGCGTGGCAATACAAACGCTTTAGGCGCAAGCCTGTCATCTTCCGATGCCGAGATTGACGTGAAGGCGTCCGTTGCGGCGACACTTTACGCGCGGGTTTGTCATCTTCTGACTCTTCCGCTGCCGTCGCCGTTCATAAGCTCTTCCGTTTCAGCGACAGAAATAAGATTGAAATCGCCTTCCACAGAATGTTTTAAACAAGAGGCGGCGACCGCGAAATCTAATGCGTATTGCATATCCTTTCCGTTTAAAAGCGAATAAATCAGCCCCGCCGAAAAGCTGTCGCCACCGCCTACGCGGTCAACCACGCGTATTACGTACTCCTTTGAGCGGTAACATTTGCCGCCGGACAGCAAGATGCCCGACCAATCGTTTATGTCCGCCGAGCGGCTGCCGCGTAAAGTGAACGCGACCGCCTTAAGACGCGGGAAGCGCGCGCACACCGCCGCCGCGACTTCGGCGTAGCCGTCCGCGTCTAAACGCCCTGCCGAAATATCCGTTCCGGCGGCATTCAGCCCGAAAACACTTTTGCATTCCTCTTCGTTGGAAATCAGAATGTCGGTATATTCCATAAGCTCCGTCATAACCGCGCGCGCCCTCTCCGCGCTCCAAAGCTTTTTACGGAAATTTAAATCGCACGACACGGTTACTCCGCGGTTTTTCGCCTCTTTCAGAATTTTCTCCAAAACGCGCAGGACGGAGTCGGACAGCGCGGGCGTAATACCCGTGAAGTGAAACCACTCCGCTCCCTCCAACAGTTTTCCGCAATCCGCCTCGCATAGCGATATGTCGTTTATGCCGGAACCCTTGCGGTCGTAAATTATACGGCTCGGACGCTGCGACGCGCCTTTCTCGCAAAAGTAAATGCCCATGCGTTCGCCGCCGCGTAAAATAAAATCCGTGTTTACGCCGCGGCTTTTGAGATCGCGCACACAGCCGTCGGCAAGGTCGTTTTTCGGCAGCTTGGTGAAGAACGCCGCATCCTCTCCGAACTCCGCCAACGATACGGCGACATTCGCCTCCCCGCCGCCGAAACAAGCGTCGAAACTGCGCGCCTCCGTAAACCTTTTATTTCCGGGCGGCTGTAACCGCAGCATTATCTCTCCGAAAGTCAGAATTCTGCTCATATATTAATTATTCCGTGATTAAAAACTGTTTGTTTAGCCGAACGCGGAGCGACGTCCGTTGGAAAGCGCTTAAGGTTTCCCTCCGTTTCCTAACGTCTGCTCCGCAGTCAGTTCGGAAGCGGCACGGCGATCCCGTTGCCTCTCATCGGAAAGCGTTCACGGTATTCGTGCGTTTCCTAACGTCTGCTCTGCGGTTATTTCGGAAAGGGCACGGCGATCCCGTTGCTTCTTATCGAAAAGCGTTCACGATGTCCAACCATTTCCTTACGTCCGCTCCGGGTGCGGTCAGCGCGGAACCCGCCCCCACTGCCGAAGCACCCGCCTTAAACCAATCGGACAGATTCTTTTCGTCCACGCCGCCGGTAACCATAAAGCGCGCGTTCGGAAAAGGACCTTTCAGCGCGGAAAGTAATTTTAAGTCGGCGGGGAACAGCTTTACAAGATCGACGCCGTATTCCAAAGCGGTAAGGAGTTCGCTTGCCGTGGCGATCCCCGGAACGACCGCTACGGAATAGCGGTTGCATAGCTTTATTACGTCCGTGCAAAGAGCGGGGCTGACGACAAACTGCGCGCCCGATAATAATGCTATGCGGGCGGTTTCCGCGTCAAGCACCGTTCCCGCGCCTACAATTACATCGGTATTCTTATACTTCGCGCATAACGACTTTAATATTTCGGGAGCTTCTCGCACCGTAAAGGTGATCTCTAACAGTTTAACGCCCTCCGATGCCAACCTTTCCGCCGCGGCGTAAACCTCGTCCGAATTTCCTCGCAACACAGCAACAAGTTTGTGTTTTTCCGCCAAACTGAGAAACTCGTTTTTTCTCATGTTTAAAACTCCTCATTAATATGTTGATATTATACATCCGTTCAACTTATAAATCAATATAAATTCCCGAACAAAATATGGACAAAACGGATATGATATAAAGCCGTGTGTTATTAAAAATAAGCTTAAAGGGCGTAATTTAGAAGGCATTTATTCGATGAAAATCGTATTTATGTCGAAAAAACCGCCGCTTTTTCAGTAGTCGCCGATGAATTTCATTTGCGAAAAACATATATAAGACTATAGCGTAAATCTGAAAGAGTTACAGTCTTAATTCGAAAATAATGCGGCGTAAAATGCGAATAGATCTATTGAAAACGCCGTTGAATAATGTTATAATAAGTTTATTCTTAAATGAATGACAGACCGCTTTGTCGGCTACGCTTACGTACATAGGAAAACGGGCAAAATCGTATTTCATATCCGCGCATAACCGTACGGAGATTAAAAGCGCAGCCGGACAATGTTATAATGGATTTGTCCCTAAACAGAGGGATGAGAGCCGCATCGATGGCGGCGCTTGTGTATACGAGAAAACGGGCAAAATCGTATTTCACATCCGCGCATAACCGTACGGAGATTGAAAGCGCCGACTGACAACGTTATAATGGATTTGTCCCTAAACAGAGGGATGAGAGCCGCATCGATGGCGGCGCTTGTGTATACGAGAAAACGGGCAAAATCGTATTTCATATCCGCGCATAACCGTACGGAGATTCAAAGCGCAGCCGGACAATGTTATAATGGATTTGTCCCTAAACAGAGGGATGAGAGCCGCATCGATGGCGGCGCTTGTGTATACGAGAAAACGGGCAAAATCG
>JAITEJ010000124.1 GCA_031282095.1 Clostridiales bacterium | reverse complement strand
CGTCGTTTATAACAAGATAGTCATAGAACGCCATGTATTTTATTTCGTTCTTAAACTGTTCGACACGCAGCGCTACCTCGGTCGGATCTTCGGTGCCGCGCTCTATAAGCCGCTTTTTTACAATTTCCAACGACGGCGCGGTGAGGAAAATAGCCACGGCGTCAGGAAAAGACTCTTTTATCTTTCCCGCGCCTTTTACGTCCAATTCTAAAACGATATCCTGTCCCGCGTTCACGGCCTTGCTTATTTGTTCAAGGGGCGTTCCGTAACAATGCCCGTATGTTTCTGTGTGTTCCGCGAACTCGCCGTTTTCCGCCATACGCCTGAATTCCTCGCGGCTGATAAAAAAATAGTGCGCGCCGTCTATTTCACCCGCGCGCGGCTTTCTCGTCGTCGCAGATATGGAAAAGCGGATATTCTTGTTCTTCTCAATGACGCGGCTGAGTACCGTGCCTTTACCGGATCCGGAAAACCCGGAAACAATTATTAACAGCCCTTTGTTTTTTTCATTCATGATGTTTCACCGAAATCAGCTTCAATGTTTCCTTTTTAATTAAAGGAGAGGGCTGTGTGCCTAAGCGTCTGCCTTGATTTTATATTTGGTATTCTGAACCTGTCCGCGCAAATTGTTTGCATCGTTCTTCTTTTCCGACACCCGATTTACAAATAATTGCGCTTCTCCTGCTTGTCGGATGAGCGGAATGCCTAAGCGCCGTGCTTTATTCGATATTCTGAACCTGCTCGCGCAATTTTTCTATATCGTTTTTCATATCCAACACTACGGAGCTGATTTCCAAATCATTGCACTTGCTGCCGACGGTATTGACTTCGCGGTTAAGCTCCTGCACAATAAAGTCGAGTTTGCGTCCGATCGGCTCGCGGCATTGAAGCATTTCCCGCGTATGGTTAATATGCGTTTTAAGACGAATAATTTCCTCGTCTATAGCGGTGCGGTCGGCATAAAAAGCCGCCTCGTTCAGAAGCTTTCCTTCATCTACGGGAATGTCGCCGAGAATTTCACGCATACGCGTTTCCAATCTTTCACGGTACAGGCCGGCGGCGGTCACGGAGCGTAGGATTATTTTTTCCAGACCATCCTCAAGAGAATCCAGCTTTTCCGTCAAATCGCTTTTTATGGCTTCTCCCTCTCTTTCTCTCATTTTAGTGAGAGCCTCCGCCGCGGCGGAAAGAGCGTCCGCGGCAAGCGCGGCAACCTCCGTTTCGTTAATCTCATTTTGACCGAGGGTCATGACGTCGGGAAGGCGCATAAGCTTTTCGGACGAGAAATCATCGGCTATGCCGAAACGCTCGGATAAGGCTTTCGCGGCGGCGACATACTTTTCCGCAAGAGCAAAGTCGATGTTTAAGGAAGAACTGCGCGCATCCGTATCCGTGAACGTAATAAAGACATCTATATGTCCGCGTGCAAAGCTTGCCGTAAGAACTTTTCGCGCTGTCTCTTCTAAAAAGCCTAACGCTCTGGGAATTTTAATTCCCAAATCCAAAAAGCGGTGGTTGACCGCGCGCAGCTCCACCGAAACGGTAAAGCCGTTTTCGCCGCGCGCGCCTTTTCCGTAGCCCGTCATGCTTTTCATAGCTATACGATCCTCAGATTTAATTTATCAGTCAAATTTTTTAAGCACCGCGATTCTGACGGCGCCGACGATACGGTAAAACTTTTCGCCGCACAATCTTTACTATTTGTCATGCTTTTATAACCGTAAATCCTTCGTAATGATTTACCCTGCCGGCTTTTCAGGCACTGCGGTTTTAACGACGCCGACAGCACGGTAAAACCGTTTCCTCCGCAGTTACAATTTTTACGGTTTTAATATCTCAAGTTTAATTTACCCGACCAGTTTTTCTAACGCCGCGATTTTAACGGCGTTAACGAGCACGCGCGTGGCAATCTCCAATTCGGCTGCGGGCGGCACGGAAGGCGCGATCCTGATGTTTTTGTCGCAATCGTCCAGACCGTTAGGGAAGGTCGCTCCCGCCGGGGTAAGCTTAACGCCCGCTTCTGCCGCGAGGGCGACGGTTCTTTTGGCGCAGCCCTCAAGCACGTTCAGGCTTATGAAATAACCGCCGCGCGGTTTAGTGAATTCACCTATACCGAGCTCATTAAGTTCCTCCAGCATGGAAATGAGCAATTCAAACTTCGGGCGCATAATTTCCGCGTGCTTTCTCATAATCTTCATCACGCCGTCCTTGTTTTTCAGGTATTCGGTGTGCATAAACTGATTAAGCTTGTTGGGACCTATGGTTTCGTAGGTCATACGGCTCTTAATCTCCGCGATATTTTCCTTTGAGGATGCGAGCGCGGATATACCGGCGCCCGCGAAAGTGATTTTCGACGTGGACGCGAAAGTCAGTATGCGGCTTTGATTTTCCTTTTTCGCAGCGTCGAAAATGTTTTTCAGTTTGTCGTCCTTATCGTAGAACCCGTGTACCATATAGGCGTTATCCCAGAAGATTCTGAAATCGGGAGCGACGGTTTTCATGTTGGCAAGACGTTCCACCACCTTGTCAGAATATACGACGCCCGTAGGATTGCTGTATTTCGGCACACACCAAATACCCTTTACGTTTTCGTCGGAACCCGCCAACGCTTCCACGACCTTCATGTCGGGTCCGTTTTCGTCCATGGGTACGGAGATCATTTCGATGCCGAACGCCTTGCAGATTCCGAAGTGCCTGTCATAGCCGGGCACGGGACATATAAACTTAACCCTGCCCTTATTCCACGGCGCGCCGCCTAAAAAGCCGAACTGCATTCCGTGCTGAACCAACTTATACATGAGTTGCAAACTGCTGCCGTCCGAAGCGATAACCATGTCGGGCGACACGTCGAAAAGCTCCGCGAACAACTCTTTCGCCGCCGGCGTTCCGTCCAATAAACCGTAATTTCTGACATCCTGACCGTCCTGAACGAAATCTACGCCGTCCGCCCCCGGAATTTTCAGCATGGGCAGGCAAATATCCAATTGATTCTTTGCCGGCTTCCCTCTCGTCATATCCAGTGAAAGCCTGTCTTTTTTAAACCGCTGAAACGTCTTTCTTTCCTGTTCCAACAATTCCGCGAGTTCTTCCTTAGATAACTCCGCATACTTTTTTGACATATAATCCTCCGACCGCACTTATAAATTATGCCGAATGCTTTAGTGTTGTAAAATTCTATCATATGCGCGCGCGGAAAGCAAGCGAAATCTGACCGACGCCTTTAGCCGAAAAAAATCAATCTTCTTTTTTAGCGCGTATAAAAAGCTTGATCGGCGTTCCGGCGAAGTCAAAGCTTTTACGGATGCTGTTCTCCAAATAGCGTATATAAGAGAAATGTATGAGATCGGGGTCGTTGACGAACACGGCGAAAGACGGAGGGGCGACGGCTACTTCGGAAACGAAGTAGATTTTCAAACGGCGGCCTTTATGCGCCGGCGGTTCGTTGACGCGCACCGCATCGCCCAAGACGTCGTTCAACAGCCCCGTAGTTATTCGGCGCTTGGAATTTTCGTATACCTTATCGACTAAAGGCAGCAGAGTGTTTACGCGCTTGCCGGTCAGCGCGGATACAAAACAAGTCTGCATATAGTCCATAAACTTTAAATCCTCGCCGAGAGACGCCTTTAACTTGTCCGCGGTGTAGGCGTCCTTTTCAACGGCATCCCATTTATTCATCACAATTACGGACGGCTTACCCTGTTCGTGCGTGTAGCCGGCTATCTTTACGTCCTGTTCGGTCAGACCCTCGACGGCGTCAACGACGACGAGAACCGCGTCGGCGCGGCGTATGGACGCCAACGAACGCATGACGCTTAACGATTCGAGCTCCTCTTCTACGGCGCGTTTTCTGCGCACTCCGGCGGTATCCACGACGGTATAGCGTTTGCCGTTAACGGTGAAGTCAGTGTCTACCGCGTCGCGCGTAGTGCCGGCTATATTGCTGACTATGGCGCGGTCGTAACCCAAAATCCTGTTGACGAGAGAACTTTTCCCGGCGTTCGGCTGACCTACGACGGCGATCCTCACCGTATCATTCGCGGCGGCGGCGCCAGGTTCTTTTTCTTTAGGCAGATTTTCGATTATTGCGTCTAAAAGCTCCGTTAAACCTTTACCCTGCTCCGCGGAAATGCCGTACGGTTCGCCCAGCCCCAACGAATAAAAATCGTACACGAGATGCCGCTCGTTGTTGTCCACCTTATTGACCGCGAGAATAACGGGCTTGTCGGTTTTGCGTAAATATGCCGCCACAAGGTCGTCGTCCGCGGATACCCCGGTTTTGGCGTCGGTCAAAAAGACGATAACGTCCGCGCTGTTCACCGCCGCTTCCGCCTGAGCGCGTATATGCCGCCACATTTCGTCCTCGCTTTTCAACTCCAGACCGCCGGTGTCTACGACAGTAAATTCCCGCCCGCACCATTCCGCGTCCGCATACAGGCGGTCGCGCGTAACGCCGGGCGTATTCTGCACTATTGATAAGCGTTTGCCGCATATTCTGTTGAAAAAGGTGGATTTTCCTACGTTAGGCTTTCCCACCACCGCCACCAATGGTTTCATAAGTTTCCTTCATTTAACGGCAAACGAATCGCCGCATTTCAAAAAACGGAGTTATTCCGTATTTAAATTTAAAAACGCGGTTTCATGCCGTCTTTACCGTTACCCTTGCAACCGCCGACAGTGCCCTTGCACGCTTCGGAACGCGACGGGAACGGATATTCCGTAATTTTCAATCTCTCACGTACGGTTATTCGGCATTGCGCCTTATATATTTTTCCGATTGATACCGTAAAAGCGAATACCGTTATAAGCTGCGGATCGTCCGCGATTTTTCGCCCGAGTGTAATCGGAACGAATTTCTGCGTATGTTGTTATAAGCCGCGGATCGTCCGCGATTTTTCACCGCATACGACCGCGTTCTGTGTTATGCTTGAGCATAAAATCGTCAAAGCAGCGCATAAGGCGGATAGTATACGACCGCGTTCTGAGTTATACCTGAGCCCTATAACGGGTATATAAAATTAGTAGGCGCGATAGTATACGACCGCGTTCGGCGTTATGCTTGAGCCGGTTCTTCGTTCAGAGAGGATATGACCGCCGTAACGTCGGCGAGCGGCGAGGCGTTCATAAACAATTCCAAATCAGTTTCAAAGGTTTCCGAATTTACTCCGTTTTCAAGCAATTTATATATGCAGATGACCGTGTCGGCATAGCTTTCGGCATATGAGAGCACGCCTTTTGCCGCTAAAAATTTCAAATCGTTTTCTTGCAGGGGATTGCGCGCGCCGAACGCGATGACGCGCTTCTTTAATAACAACGCCTTATATATAACCGCCGCGTCGTAAACGGTGACCACTATGTCCGACACTGCGAGACACTCGTCCAACGAGTCGTTTTTATTTACCACAACGACGTTGCTCAACGCTTTGTCCTCGGCGTTCTTCCTTATTTCGGCGGTGAGCTTCTGGTTGCCGCCGGGACGCGTCAGCAAGTTGATTATGTCGCCCTGGTCCGAAAGCATAGTGTACACGTCCTTTATCTCGCGGGAACCTAAACCGCCGTTTAACAGCACAGTAGGCTTATTTAAACGGCAAAAACGGCTTTTTAATTCCGCGGTCGCGTCCTCTCCGTATTTTTTGGCGTCAAGCGGAAAGCCGGCGACGAAAACCCGGTCGGGTCTGAACCCCATCTCCGTCATCTTATTTTTGTGCTCCGTATTCTGCACCGTGTAGCCGTCGGTCGAAAGGTCAAAAAAAGCGTTGTCGTAGGTAAAACTGCAACTCACGCCTACTATATCGGTTTGAAAACCGCTCTTCTTGCGCGCCTTATGCGCAAGCTCCATCGCGTACGGCGACAACGCGACTATGCGAGCCGGCTCAAACCGGAGGATTGAGTTTCTGATTTTGCGGAGCTTTTTGTCCGCGCTCTTTTTAGTTTCGCCGTTAGCGGCAGCCGCAGCTTTCCCGCTGCTTTTTACCCGAACCGTGCGGCTTTTTTTATGCGCGCCGACATGTCCGGGGAAACTGAGAGAAAGCCGCCTCAGCGCGGTTTTAAGGTGGGTAACGGCGCTGCCGCCGTATTGTTCCTCTGTCAGAACTACAAGACGCGCCGCCTTAAGCGGCTTAAAGCTATCCTTGAGCGACGAAACGAATTCTTCGTCGACATCCGAAGAAGTAATTAAAAGAATATTCTTTTTCATAAATTATACCGATCCTCACGATATTTTCAATTTAAACGACCGCTATCCCGGACGAACGGCGCGGTGGAGGCAAGCGGCGAAAGCTTTGAACGCCGGAAACAGAAATACTTTCACCGATTCCCGTATGCTTACCGGCATCGCTATCCCGGACGAACGGCGCGGTGGAGGCAAGCGGCGAAAGCTCTGAACGCCGGACAGAAATACTTTCTCTGATTCCCGTATGTCTACCGGCATCGCTATCTCGGACGAACGGCGCGGTGGAGGCAAGCGGCGAAAGCTCTGAACGCCGGAAACAGAAATACTTTCACCGATTCCCGTATGTCTACCGGCATCGTAGTGCGGATAAAACTCACGCCGGGTCGAGGTCGGTTAATATTTCGCCCGTATCTTGAGCGGATAAAAATTCGCGCCGGGCAAAAACTTCCGTTTGTGGCGCTTGTTTCTCCCTACCGTAGAACGGGTGATATACGGAGCCGTCAAACCTCTATAATTATGGGGATAATCATAGGATATTGCTTATATTTGTTGGAAATATACCTTTTCAAGGCGCGCTTAACCTCGGCTTTAACGTCTATCGAGGACTCGTCGCCGTAGAAGTCGAGAGACGACAGCGCTATTCCTATGTGGGAGCGCGCCTCGTCCACAAAGTTATCGTCGGCGGCAAGCCCGCGCACCGTTATTTCGGCGGGAACCGCCAATTCGCCGCGGCGGTTAAGAATAAGAAGGACTATCACAAGCCCGCTGTTGCTTAACGATTTGCGGTCGCGCAGCACGGACGTGCCGCTTGTGCCGTTCAGAAGAGTGCCGTCCGCATAAACGGCTCCGGCGGTCACGTTATCAATTCGCTTGCATCCCGTTTCGTTGACGCTCAAAGCCGCGCCTATTTCGGGGATAAATATATTTTCCGCCGGTATTCCCGTCTGCGCGGCTATCTCCGCGTGTTTTTTCAGATGACGGTATTCGCCGTGTACGGGGACAAAGTATTCCGGCTTAAGCAATCCGAGAAGCAGTTTCATCTCGTCCTGATGGGCGTGTCCCGACGAATGAACGTAATCCATATCGTCGTTTATGACCTCCGCGCCCAGTCTGTAGAGATTATTTATCAATCGGTTGATTAAGCGTTCGTTGCCGGGAATGGGCGACGCGGACAGCACCACGAGATCGTCGGAACCGATTTTGACCTTGGCATAATCGCCTACGGACATGCGCGTAAGCGCGCTCATAGGCTCGCCTTGACTGCCTGCGCTTATGATGACCAGCCTGCCCGGCTCATATTTTTTTATGTCGCCCTGCTCTATAAAGATACTGTCGGGAGCCTTAATTTCGCCCAGTTTCAATGATATGTCGAGAAATTTTCTCATGCTTTTGCCTGAAAGCGCGATTTTGCGTCCGTACTTTTCGGCAAGCCACACTATTTGCTGAAGCCGGTAATTGTGCGACGAGAACGTAGTTATTACTATACGCTTTTCACAATGAGCCGCAAAAATCGCGTCCAAGCTCTCGCCTACCCCGCGCTCGCTTTTGCTGTGCCCTTTTTCCTCCACGTTGGTGGAGTCCGCAAGCATCAGCTTAACCCCCGCCGCTCCTATCTCCGCCATGCGCGTAAGGTCGGTAAGCTTTCCGTCAATAGGGCTTAAATCCACCTTATAGTCGCCTGTGAAAAACACCGTACCTTTAGGCGTTTCCATGGAGATTGCCGCCGCGCCCGCTATCGAGTGGCACACCTTGATAAACTCGGCGGTAAAGACGCCTGCGGAATACTTTTCACCGTATTTAACGGTCTTTAGCTTGTCTTTGCTCACCCCGTGTTCGTCCAGTTTGGAACAGACGGCGGCAAGCGTCATTGCGGTGCCGTACACGGGAACGTCGAATTCTTCTAAGAAATGCGGCACGCCGCCTATATGGTCCTCATGTCCGTGCGTCAGAAAAAGAGCGCGCACTTTGTCCGAATTAGACTTCAAATAAGAAAAATCGGGAATGATATAGTCGATCCCGGGAGTATCCTCGGTCGGAAAGGACATACCGACGTCCACGACGATTAT
>JAITEJ010000120.1 GCA_031282095.1 Clostridiales bacterium | reverse complement strand
TTCTCTATTACACTCTCCGCGAACGACTCGAGAACCGTATCTTGATTTTGACTTCTTATCCGCGCCGCCGCCTGCACCAAGGTAATGCCGTTGCGTTTGGTGATTCTTTCGGCGCGTTTTTCGGAGGACGCCTTCACCAAAATTATTTTATCGAACATATCGGTCAACCCGCTTTCCAACAGCAACGGAACCTCTAACAGTACGATTTTACCGAGAGCCTCCGCTTCCAAAGCGAGCCCTTTGATGATCCGCGCGATTTCCGGGTGCGCTATCGAATTCAACAGCTTACGTTTCGCCGCGTCTTTAAAAATAATATCCGCAAGCAAAGTTTTCGAGAGCCTGCCTTCCGGAAAAGCCGCGGGAAAAGCCGCGCGCAGACGCTCCAAATAAACGCCGTCGTTCAGCAGTCCGGCGTTGACGGTGTCGGCGGAAAAACAAGCGAACGCCGGATTAGCCGCCGCCAGTTCCATTAATTCTGATTTACCGCTGCCTATTTCGCCGGTAACCGCAATTTTCATTTATACACACGCCTCATAAGGACATAAATATTTTTTAGCCGGAGCGACAGCAAGGTTTATGTCGGCATTCCCTCCTCTGTACGCAAAAGATTGTACGCGCCAAACAGACTAAACTGCGTATGCATGGCTTTACTCGGTTTTCCGCGGTCCGAGAGGACATATACTCACAACAAACCGACACGGCTTTGTTCCGCTTTCGCAACCCGAAAAGCAGGGGGATTCTTTAAGCCTAATACCACGTTTTGCCGGATTCTATATTCACAGACAGCGGTACGCTGAAGCTGACCGCGCCTTCCATTTCCTCGCGGATAATCCTTTCCGCTTCTTCCGCCTCGTCCTCGGCCGCGTCCGCGATAAGTTCGTCGTGAACCTGTAAAATAAGTCCGGATTTCATATCCGCAAACCGCCTTTCTATTCCCAACATCGCCTTCTTGATTATTTCCGCCGCCGCGCCTTGTAACGGCATATTCATGGCTGCGCGCTCTCCGAAGCCGCGGATATTGCGGTTCGCGGAGTTCAATTCGGGAATATTTCGCACTCTGCCGCCAAAAGTTTTCACGTAGCCGTGTTTTTTGGCAAACTCAATATTGGAATTCATAAATTCACGAACACACGGATAAGTGATAAAATAACGCTCGATAAACTCCTTTGCTTTGTAAACGGGAATAGATATACCCTCGGAAAGCCCGAACGCGCTTATGCCGTATATTATCCCGAAGTTCACCGCCTTAGCGTTCTTGCGCATCTCGGGCGTCACATTGCAAAGCGGAACGCCGAAGATTTCCGAAGCGGTCAGAGCGTGTATGTCGTCATTTTTGTTGTAGGCGGCGATGAGAGCGGCGTCGCCGCTGAAATGCGCCAGCAAGCGCAGTTCTATTTGCGAATAGTCGGCGGAAATAAGTATTCTGCCCTCCGACGCCGTAAACGCGCGCCGTATTTCCTTGCTTTCGGCGTTACGGGTCGGAATGTTCTGCAGATTAGGTTCAGTGGATGAGAGCCGTCCCGTGGAAGTTATGCATTGCTTGAAAGACGTATGAATTTTGCCGTCCGCCGCGATAAGCTTGGCAAGCCCGTCCGCATAAGTGGATTTGAGCTTTGAAAGCTTGCGATAACGCAAAACCGCCGCGACCACCGGATGTAAGCCGACTAAGTCCTCTAATATGTCCGAATCGACGCTGTAGCCGCCCGTCTTATTTTTTTTGCCGTGCGGAAGCTTAAGCTTATCAAAAAGTATTTCTCCCAGTTGTTTGGGCGAGTTTATGTTGAATACAACGCCGGCGAGGTCGGAGATTTCCGCGGTCAACGAGTTTAATTCCGTTTCGTACTTTTCGCCAAGCTCTTTCAGCACGGCTATATCCGCTCTGAAACCGCGCTTTTCCATATTGTAAAGCACGCGCACCAACGGAGTTTCCAGATCGGAAAACACTTCCGTGAGCCCCTGTTTTTTTAACTCCGATTCCAATCTTTCCTTAAGGACGAATAAGTTCGCTGCCGATTTGGAAAGACCGTAGGAGTTCAAAACGGGGGCGAGGTCCCGAACGGGACGCGAACCGCCCGCCAAATGCGCGGCGAGCATACAGTCGAAGAATCCGCCGTCCGCCGCGCGTTCGCCGCCCTTGTGCATAAATGACTTTACATCGAAAGCTATAATAAATTTGCCGGAAACGGCGTTCAGAAACTCCGATACGGCTTCATCGTAGTCCATGCCCTCGCCGAACAGATCGCGGTTTACGTCGACGACGTATTCGCGCGCCGGATCTAACGCGAAACGTATTTCTCCGTCGATTATAAAAGACACCGTTTCACCGCCGGCTATTATACGCGCCAAATCGCCCGCTTTGGAAACGGTGACCGTTTCCGTATCACGCGTGGGCGTTTCGGGAATAAATCCTGCGCTTTCATCCTCTACTTTCGCCCTTTCCGGGGCAAGCTTAAGTCTTTTTATGACTCCGGTGAGCTCAAGCTTTCTCAATGCCGCCAAAAATTCGCCGCCGTAAGTGCCCTTAAAAGCCAATCGATCGAAGTCTACGGCTATCGGCACGTCTCGTACGATGGTCGCCAAACGCTTAGACAGCAACGCCGATTCCCGCCCGTTTTCGATTTTGACGCGTTTAGCCCCGCTTAACCTCTCGTACGAAACGAGAATATTTTCCAATGTACCGAACTCGGCAAGGAGTTCCTTTGCGGTCTTTTCTCCGATGCCGGATATTCCCGGAATATTGTCGGAGGAATCGCCCGCGAGAGCTTTGTAGTCAAGAAAGCTTTCCGGCGTAAAGCCGTCCGCCTTCAATTCCTCCCGTCCGTATTTTTTAAGGTCGCGTACGCCCGTTTTAGTGAGAAATACATTGGTTTTATCGCTGATCAGCTGCAGGCAGTCGCGGTCGCCCGTTACAATCACGACGTCCGCCCCGCCGCGTTCGGCTATGCCGGCGACGGTTCCGATGATGTCGTCGGCCTCGTACCTCCGCAAAGACAGCACCGTAACGCCCATCTCAGTCAGAAGCTCCTTGAGCGGTTCTATCTGCAGCCCTAATTCGTCCGGCATGGGCTTGCGCGTCCCCTTATAGTTCGGCGCGATGTCGTGCCTGAAAAGGGGTCCTCTGAGGTCGAACGCCGCCGCTATGTGCGTAGGCTTTTCCTCTTCGATAAGCTTAAGCAGCATATTCATAAACCCGAGTATGGCGCCCGTAGGCAAGCCGTCCTTAGTGGTAAGCGACGACGAAGTGCCTAACGCGTAAAACGCGCGGTTTACCAAGCTGTTTGAATCAAGTAAAAGTAGTTTCATGAAAAATAGTGCCGCCGTACGGCATACGCTCCGCTCGCATCGTTTCGGCTGAAACGGGAGAGCCCGGTTTATGGGAGTTATTTAGCTACGACGTCATCGTAAACGGGCAGACTTTTCTGACAATTTGCGTTCGTTGCGCGACTGACGCGGAGTAAAAGCCCTTTGCGTTGCGGAATCGGCGTAAACAAAAAAGTTACCGACAATAAACTCTCCGCATATTACGCCTTTGGGAATTAATTCCGCTCGCACGTAACACAAAAAAGTTGCGGAAAACAAACACCCGATCCCAGATATTACGCCGGCGGCGTTTAATCCCGCTCACACGCAATGATGAACCGCGAACGCATAGAAAATTTCCCTGAGAACGTCCTGTTTTACCGCCTTAGTCGCTTTCAAAAACGCGTCCTTGTCAAACGTACTGCGCGCCGCGGCGGACGACACCGCCGTCACGAACTCGGA
>JAITEJ010000175.1 GCA_031282095.1 Clostridiales bacterium | reverse complement strand
ATTATGGCTTCGACGGCTTTTTTCATCGACTTCATGTTGACGATCTCTTCCAGTTTTTCTCCCGTCAGGGAATCGACCAACGGTCGCACGTCCTGGTTGCCGAGCCTCGTTTTGGTCTGACCCTCGAACTGTACGTTCTGCATTCTGACCGCGATGACCGCCGTCATGCCCTCGCGGTAATCCTCCCCCGTCAGATTGGGCGCTTTATCCTTTAAAATTCCGTTCTTGCGCGCATAATCGTTGAAAACCTTGGTGCAGGCGCTCTTAAAACCCACCTCGTGCGTGCCGCCCTCCGTTGTAGGAATGCCGTTAACGAAAGAAAGTATATTTTCCGTGTAACCGTCCGTGTGCTGCAACGAGCAAAAAAGACGGAAATTCGCGGCTTCAGCTTCAAAATAAACGGGATCGGGATACAGCACGGTGCGGTTGTCGTTCAAATAGCGGACAAAGTCGGACACGCCGCCCGGAAAGCAAAAATCGTCGCATCTGCCTGTGCCGCCTTCCAACGGAAGCCGCTTATCTTCAAGGACAATGTGTAGACCCCTGATTAAAAACGCGCTTTCCCTGAGTCTTGAGGATATAACCTCATAGCTGAAACGCTCCTTGCCGAACACTCTTTCATCCGGCTTGAACGTCACCGTCGTGCCGCTTAAGGCGGTTTTTTCTATAAGTTTCAACGGGTAAAGCGGAATGCCGCTCTTTATCTTGCCGTCTGTTTCCGGCGAATGGAACTCCTGCATATAATGGTTGCCGTCACGGAAAACATCCACCATAAGCCACTCCGAAAGCGCGTTTGTGACGGACGCGCCGACGCCGTGCAGTCCGCCGGAAAAGGCGTATTGCTCGTTGTCGAACTTAGCGCCGGCGTGCAATTTTGTAAACACCACCTCTACGCCGCTTATACCCAACTTCGGATGCTTATCGACGGGTATGCCGCGCCCGTTGTCGCTGACCCTCGCCATGTTGTCGCTAAGCAGGGTGACAGTAACAAGGTCGCCGTGGGCATTGGAAATCTCGTCGATGCCGTTGTCTATGATCTCCCACAAAATATGATGCAAACCCTTGTTTCCGGTGGTGCCGATATACATGCCCGGACGTTTCCTTACCGCTTCCAGACCCTCTAAAACCTGTATATTCTCCGCATTGTATTCATTTGCCATTTTAAAGAATTTCTCCCTTTTTGTCTCCGCGCCCCAAAGCACGGCATTTCTGCGAAATTATGCCGTACCGAATCAACCACCGCTCAAAGCTTTTTAAGCGTCGGAAATACTGATTGATTATACCATGCTCAGAACAAAAATAAAAGCGTATTTCCGCTTAAATTTATGGATTTATCAATCGTTTTCCGGTAATTTCTTGAAATTTTTCAAAAACTTTTTAAAAACGGCTTCTGATAAAACGACTCGGGAATAATACCCGAATAAGTATAACCGTACCGCCGTTTGCGTTCGGCGCTCCGCTTAAGGCTCCGCCGCCGCACCTATTTCAGTCCGTAAAACTGACGTTACATCGCTTTCCGACGTGATAACACCCGCGTCGTCCGCATTATATACTACGCTCGGTAGAAAACGACTACGTACTCATATTCAGTCCGTAAAACGGACGTTACATCGTTTTCCGGCGTGATAACACCCGCGTCGTCCGCATCGTATACTACGCTCAGCGGAAAACGACTACGTACCTTGTTTTGCCTGCGGAATGAACGTTACACCGTTTTTCGGCGCGATAACCGAATACACTGCCGTCTGTACCGCACGCTTCGTTCAAACGGAGCAGCGCCGCACCCGGTTCTCTGCCCGTGACTGCGCCGAAACATCCGTGTTCCGTGCGGTAGCGTTAATCCGCCTTTTGACGTTGCCGTGACGGATTTTACTCACGCGTCGAGTTCCTTTTGTATCAACGCCAAAGAAAGACGAAGCGCATCGATCCGTCTGACCGCGAGCGTATATTGCGCCGTACCCGCCTTTAACTTCTCAAGACATTTTTCGAGTTTACGGAGCATCGATTCAGTTTGACGCTTCGCTTCCTCCAATTCGTTTTTTGTAAAGCCGCTCATTTGCCGCCGTTCGATTTTCGCGGTTTGGGTAACCGCGTTACGCGTTCCAGTATTCCGATAACCTCGTTTGCGTTTTCGACGTCCTCTATATCAAGAATATAATGCTCTTTCGCGCCGTCATAGGGGTAACCCTTTTCGGCGTTTGCCATAAGCTCCGATATTTCGGGCAAAATCTTTACGAATACGGTGTTGTCGCAAACAAGCAGAATCGGCTTATCGTTTATATAAACCATATATTCGCCGAACATCTTTCTATACCGGCACACGAAACGCGGCGCTATCTGTTCGGCGACAAATTCCATAAAATCAACCGTCGTCGACATTAAACCTCTCCTTAGGTATTTATTTCAGTTATCCGACCGCGACGATCAGTAAGCCGTATATTTTACGGCATACTTTCAACGGTCTTAAAAAGACGAGCGCAGTCTCCGGTTGCGTTTATCAATCTTACAATATCGTCAGTAAGCCGTATATTTTACGGCATACTTTCAACGGCATTAAATAAGTGAACGCAGACAGACCCCGGTTGCGTTTATCAATCTTACAATACCGTTTTTAAATCATGCTTTCTATAGCTTTCAGAAAATCGGCGTAAACCTCGGTCTTGTTGGTTTCGTTGAGAATTTCATGCCGGGCGCCGGAATAAAGCTTGAGTGAAGGGGAAAGCCCCAATGCCTTATACTGTTCGTCTAACTTTTTAACCAAAACGGCGTTCTTGCCGCCGACGGGGTCGGCGGTGCCGCTGAATACGGCTATTTTTTGAGTTTTTGAGATTTTAGCGAGGTTTTCCTGTTTATAAACGGTTTTCAATCCGTTAAAAAAAGATTTGTAGAACGCGACGCTCATGATATATCCGCATTGTTCGTCAAAGAAGTATTTCTTGCCGACATCCGCGTCGCGGGAAAGCCACGCGTATTTGACTCGCTCTTTTTTAAATTTTTTGTCGTAGCCGCCGACGCTCATGCCGTCTAAAAGATTCGCCTTTTTAGCGCCGCCCAACAGCTTATACTGACAATTCGCGATGGAGCTGCCTATATTGATCAGCGCGCCCGCCATACACGCCGAGCCGGACAATAACACACCCTCCGCCGCGCCGCCGCACTCTATGTATCGTTGTGTCAGAAAGCTTCCGTAGCTGTGCCCGACTACTATGACGGGCAGTTTATACGTGTCCGCGAGATACTTTGTTATGAATACCTCATCCTTTACC
>JAITEJ010000103.1 GCA_031282095.1 Clostridiales bacterium | reverse complement strand
GATAAAAAAGGCGAGCCAATTTATTGTATGAATCTGCATCAAAAAGGGCTTGCGTTCGCGCGCGAAGAGGAAAGCTTTAAACGCAGCTTGCGTTTTAAAATCTTCCTGACCATACTCATGGCGGTTCTGTCGGCTACGGTGGGTATAATAGTCCGCTATATTTTGATGCATTTAAACCTCACCTAAGCCGCCCGCCTTTCGCCGGTGTAAAGGGACGGCGTTTTGACGCGCTTAAACCTCACTTAAGCTGCCCGCTTTTTAACGATGTAAAGGGACGCGTTCGGTTTGATACGATGAAGAAATTTGAACTTGTTTCTAAATATAAGCCGACCGGCGATCAGCCGGATGCGATAGCGCGGCTTGTGAGGGGTTTAAACGACGGTCTGCGCACGCAAATACTGCTCGGCGTGACAGGAAGCGGCAAAACCTTTACAATGGCGAACGTCATAAACGAGGTTCAGCGTCCAGCGCTGGTCATCGCGCACAATAAGATTTTAGCGGCGCAGCTTTGTAACGAATTCCGGGAGTTCTTTCCCAAAAACCGCGTGGAATTTTTTGTAAGTTATTATGATTATTATCAGCCTGAGGCGTATATTCCGCGCTCGGACACATATATTGAAAAAGATCTTGCCATAAACGATGAAATCGATAAACTTCGGCATTCGGCGACGAGTTCTCTTTTGGAGGCGCGCGACGTTATAGTCGTGGCGTCCGTATCATGCATATACGGCTTAGGAGCGCCGGACGAATACTACGGGCAAGCGGTTTCCTTGCGTCCCGGCACTGAATATGACCGCGACGCGTTGTTAAGAAAGCTCGTCGATATTCAGTATAAGCGTGCGGACGTTGATTTTCAGCGTTCATCTTTTCGGGTTCGCGGCGATACGGTGGATATTTTTCCCGCCGCAAACAGCGAAATCGCCGTGCGCGCGGAATTTTTCGGCGACGAGATAGAGCGTATTGTGGAGTTTGACGCGTTAACGGGAAAGGTGCTGAACGAACTTAAGCACGCGATGATCTTTCCCGCAAGTCATTACGTAGTCGGCGGCGAGCATTTGGAAGCGGCGTTAAAGCAGATATTCGCGGACAAAGAGGCGCGCGTTGCGGAATTCCGCGAAAAAAACAAACTGATCGAGGCGCAGCGGCTAGACGAACGCGTTAACTACGATCTGGAAATGATCCGCGAAATGGGTTATTGCAGCGGCATAGAAAATTATTCACGCTATTTTGACGGACGCGCGCCCGGCACGCCGCCTTATACTCTCTTAGACTTTTTTCCCAAGGATTACATCGTGTTCGCGGACGAAAGCCACATGACGCTTCCTCAAATAAGAGGAATGTTCAACGGCGACAAAAGCCGCAAGATAAATTTAGTCGATTACGGTTTTCGGTTACCCGCCGCGTTTGACAACCGTCCTTTGAACTTCGGGGAATTCGACGCACGGATAGGGCAGATCGTTTGCGTTTCCGCGACTCCCGGTCCATTCGAGTTGTCTATAGCCGACGATATATCCGAGCAACTCATACGTCCCACGGGACTGATTGATCCCGAGGTATCGGTACATCCGATAGACGGTCAAATAGACGATCTCACGGATGAAATACGCAAGGCGACGGCGGACGGCGGTAAGGTTTTGGTGACCACACTGACAAAGCGTATGGCGGAAAGTCTGACCGATTTCCTGCGTGAAAACGGCATAAAGGTCAAATATCTCCACAGTGACATAGAAACGCTGGAACGCATAAAAATCGTCGGCGGTCTCAGAAACGGCGAATTCGACGTTCTGATAGGCATAAATCTGCTGAGGGAGGGATTGGACATTCCTGAGGTGAAACTCGTCGCCATTCTCGACGCGGATAAGGAAGGCTTCCTGCGCAGTGAAACTTCTTTGATTCAAACGATAGGACGCGCGGCGCGCAACGCCGACGGCAGGGTAATTATGTACGCCGATGAAATGACGGATAGTATGCGCCGCGCGATAGACGAAACCAATCGCCGCCGCGCCGTGCAAGCCGAATACAACCGCCTGCATAACATAATTCCGCAATCTATACAAAAAGACATTGTGAATACCATTCAAATAACGCAAAAGGTAGATGACACACCCAAAACGGACGTTAAAGATATCGCGCGGGAAATTGAACGTCTTAAAGGCGCGATGCAGCTTGCCGCCGATTCACTCGACTTTGAACAGGCGATACGTATACGCGACCGACTGACGGAGCTCAGAGAATTCAGAAATAAGCGATAGAACTAAAAACAAATAAAAACGGAACGCTCCGCAATTATCCCGTAACACAAAAACGTAACGCTCCGCAATTATCCCGTAACACAAAAACGTAATATTTTTTATTTCGGTGCAAGAATAGAACGCTTGATAGGCTCATATTCGTCGCAGTTCACCGTATCTCTAATTCTTTTAATTTGTCGCAACCAAAGAGCGCTTTTTCACTTGCATTTGTCGCGCCGTTAGGGATGATTACCGACGTAATGATAATATTATTTTTGTAGAAAGCACTATCCACTGCAGACGTCATCGGCAGACCGTTATACATTGCGTGGATTGTTATATTAATCGTTTTTCCTGTGCGGCATATATAAGACTTCTTCCCACTGTTTAGGGCGTAAGTTAATCCCTTACAGACGTCATCGGCAGACCGTTATACATTGCGTGGATTGTCATATTAATCGTTTTTCCTGTGCGGCATACATAAGACTTCTTCCCACTGTTTAAAGAGTATGTTAAATCCTCTGTCTACAGTTGGGATTCCTACTCCGTATAGAGCGTAATATTTTTCGTTAACACATCCGCATCAAAATTTCAAAGATTTTCCAAACCGCCGTTCTTATACTAAACCTTCAAGGCAAGTCCCGCCTTTTTCGGGGCGGTAGGTTCGGCTGTCTTTTGCCGTGGGTTACGTTAACAGCCGATACCGCGCTTCCGCTGCCGCTCTTGAACGTCATGATATATTCAGTTTTGTCCATCGGTTTGCTCGACGGACTTTCTCCCGACGACACTTCCCATTCCGCGTAAAGCGTAATATTTTCCATTATCGTATTATAATTAATCTATATGTAAAACTTAGGCATAAAAGGTAAAAACAGAAAAGCGAAATGCTGCGAAAAACGACATAATTCTCAAAATAATATACGAAAATCCCAGGGTCACCCCAAAACGCCTCCTGAATATTCTAAGAAAATACTTTGGTCTGAGAACAAGACATAATTCACCGAATAATATACGAGAAACCCATAAAACAAAGAAACAAGCGCGCTCGACGGCGCCGAACACGTTTTTATCGGTTTCGCCAAATGTATTCAATGCTTTTGATACGGATTTGCATTTGATATTACGCCGATA